>JASFPU010000167.1:0-6885 GCA_050115855.1 Holophagae bacterium | reverse complement strand
CTGCTGTGGACCGTTTCTGCACTCGCCGCCGAGATCCCGAGCCCGGCCGCGTACTTCGGCCACGCGGTCGGCGCCGACCGCACGCTGATCCCCTACCCCGACGTCCTCGCCTACCTCGAGCTGGTGGCGGCCGCGTCGGACCGGGTGTCGATCGAGGAGGCCGGCACGTCCACCCTGGGCAACCGCATGCCGGTCGTCGTCCTGACCTCGCCCGACAACCAGAGCCGGCTCGACGAGATCCGGGCTGCGGCGCGCCGGATCGCCGATCCCGGCGGGATGTCGGCGGAGGAGACCCGCCTGCTGATCGAGAACACCCCCGCAGTCGCACTCATCACCTGCACCATTCACTCGACGGAGGTCGGCTCGACCCAGATGGCCACCGAGTTCGTCTGGGAGTTCGCGACCACGGACGACCCCGAGCGGCTGGCGTGGATGGACGATGCGGTCATTCTGCTCATGCCGTCGATCAACCCGGACGGCCAGATCATGGTCGTCGACTGGTACAACGAGTGGCTCGGCACCGACTACGAGGGCGGACGGATGCCGTGGCTGTACCACCACTACGTCGGCCACGACAACAACCGCGATTTCTACGCCCTGACCCAGAAGGAAACCCAGGTCGTCAACGACGTGCTCTACCACCGCTGGTTCCCGCAGGTCTTTCTCGACGAGCACCAGATGGGCTCGACCGGGCCGCGGATGTTCGTGCCGCCGCAGACCGACCCGCTCGACCCCGAGGTCCACTCGCTGGTCTTCCGAATGGCCGACAGCATCGGCACCAACATGTCCCGGCGGCTCGAGGAGGCCGGCAAGACCGGCGTCGGCCACGACATGATCTTCGACAGCTACTGGCCCGGCGGCACCCGCAACACAGCCTGGTGGAAGAACGTCACCGGGTTGCTCACCGAGGTCGCCAGCGCCCGCATCGCGACCCCGATCTTCATCGACCCGGGCGAGCTGCACGGCGGTGCCAAGGGCTTCCCCGACTACGTCCGTCGCTCCAACTTCCCGTCGCCCTGGCCGGGCGGTTGGTGGCGGCTGCGCGACATCGTCTCCTACGAGCTGGTCGCGACCTGGGCGTACGTCGAGGCGATCGCCGAGGACCGCGACCACATTCTGGCCAACGTCGACCGCATGGCCCGCAACGCCGTCGAGCGCGGCCGCACCGAGCCACCCTTCGCCTTCATCGTGCCTCCGGAGCAGCATGATCGTGTCGCCGCCCGGAAGATGGTCGGGCTGCTGCTGCGCCACGGCGTCGAGGTCGAGCGGGCGACCGCGCCGTTCGAGGTCGCGTACGCGACCTACCCCGCCGGCACCGTGGTCATTCCCGCCGCCCAGCCGTACCGCCCCTTCCTGATGGTCATGCTGCGGCCGCAGCGCTACCCTGAGGTCCGGCCGTCCACCGACGGCGGGATCGTCAAGCCGTACGACGTGGCGTCCTGGTCGCTGCCGCTCACCATGGGCGTCGACGTCGTCGAGGCCGGTGAGCCCGTGACCGGCGCGTTCGAGCCGCTCGCCGCGGCGGACTGGCCGCGCACCGATTTCACCGTCGAGAACCCTGCCGGGGCTCTCGTTCCCGCCGGGGCCGACCGGGTCCACACCCTGATCAACCGGCTGCTGGCCGCCGGGCACGACGTCGAGCGGGTCGCGGCGACCGGTGACGTCTGGATCAGCGCCGACGAGCTCGACCGCGGTGCGCTGGCGGCCCTCGCCGACGAGCTCGATCTCCCCACCGACGAGCGGACCGCGCCCCCACCCGGCCTCCGGTCGATCCGCGCGCGCCGGATCGGCCTGTTCAAGCCCTGGGTCGCGAGCATGGACGAGGGCTGGACCCGCTGGGTGCTCGAGCAGTACGAGTTTCCCATGGTCAGCCTGTCCAACGAGCAGATCCGGTCGGGCGAGTTCACCGAGCTCGCCGACGTTCTTCTCTTTCCCGACGTCGATCCCTCCGTGATCTCGACCGGCGTCCCCGAACCCAACGGCTACCGCCCCTTCGTCCCACTGCCGCCGAAGTACTCGGGCGGCATCGACACGTGGCGTGCCGACGACGAGAATCAGACGAACGCCGAGCCGCCGAAGCCAGGCGGCCAGCGGATCAAGGAGTGGGTCGAGGCCGGAGGCACCGTGGTCGCCCTCGACTCCTCGACCGAGTACTTCATCACGCTCTTCGATCTTCCGGTCGACAACGTGCTTGCCGGGGTGTCGCGGGACGACTTTCTGTGCCCGGGCTCGACGTTGCGGGTGCACGTCGACACCGCCGACCCGCTCGGCTGGGGCAT
The DNA here is from genome assembly GCA_050115855.1 of Holophagae bacterium. Lineage (GTDB taxonomy): Bacteria > Acidobacteriota > Thermoanaerobaculia > Thermoanaerobaculales > Sulfomarinibacteraceae > JAHECW01. The sequence continues at coordinate 4,606 of JASFPU010000167.1, read as the reverse complement.
GCGGCCCGACGACGCGATCTACTTCGCCGGCTCGCCGGCTTTCCAGACCAGGGTTCCCGACCCGCGCTTCGACCGTCGTGTCGTGGTCCGCTACCCGGACGACGCCAAGGACCTCCTGCTCAGCGGCTACCTCGAGGGCGGCGAGCACCTGGAGCGGCGCGCCGCCGCCGTCGAGGTCACCATCGGCGACGGCCGCATCGTGCTGATCGGATTCCGCGCCCAGCACCGGGGCCAGCCGCTGCGCACCTTCAAGCTGCTGTTCAACTCGCTGTACGGCATCGACGAGTAAGGCCCGGAAACCGCGTCCGTCGCCGACGTCACAGATGAAAAATGCCCCGGCGGCGGGGCAACCTCGACGAGCCGATCGCCGTAGTCACTCCCCAACGGGGAGGTCCACCGATGAGGATTCCGATGACACTCGCCTGGATCTGTGCCTGTCTCGGCCCGGTCACGAGCGGTGGTGCCGCCGGCTACGCCGTGACCGACATCGTCAGCGCAGCCAAACGAGGCGACACGCACGCCGTCCACCGGCTGCTCACCGACGACCCGTCCGTCGCCGCCGCGACCGACGGCTCGAGCTACACCGCGCTGCACTGGGCGTCGATTCGGGCCCACTGGCGGATCGTCGCAGAGCTGGTGGCGGCCGGCGCACCGGTCAACGCGGTCGGCGCCGACGGCGGGACGCCGCTGCACTGGGCGTGCCACCACGACCGGGCGGACATGGTGGCCCTGCTGCTCGACGCGGGCGCCGACGTCACCGTTCAGAACCGCTGGGGTCGGACGCCGCTCCACGTTGCGGCCCGGCGCGGCCATCCACAGGTAGCGGCGCTCTTGATCGCACACGGCGCCGATCCCAATGTCACCACCCGGGAGGGTTGGACGCCGCTCCACGTCGCGCGCATGAGCGACCACCCGGACCTGGTCGAGCTGCTGATCGCCGCGGGCGCCGACCCGGCAGCGACCGACGTCGACGGGCGGACGCCGGCGGATGTCGCGCGGACCCGACCCGCCGCCGCCGCGGTCGACCCCGAGGTTCTCGATGACTACGTCGGCATCTACGATCTGGGCGGCGGCTTCACCGTGAAAATCTGGCGCGACGGCGACGCGCTTCGGTTCCGGGAGTTCGCCCCGGACGGCCTGTACCCGATCGGTACCGACTCATTCTTCTGCACCGCCGAGCCCTGGCGGGTCGACTTCAGCCGCGGTGCGACCGGCTCGATCGACCGGATCACCCTTCACTTCCTCCGTCGCGCGGTCGAGGGCGTTCGAACCCCGTCGCCACAGTACGTCGGCTCCGCCGCGTGCGCGACGTGCCACAGCGAGATCGCGCAAGGCAACCCTCACTTCGTGTGGCTGCAAAGCCGCCACGGCCACGCCTACTGGCGGCTCGCCGCCGACTGGGCGCTCGTCCTCGGCAGGCTTCGGCCGCAGTACGCCGATCTGACCGATCCGATCGCCGACGACCGCTGCCTGCTGTGCCACGTCACCGGTCGGCAGGACGACAACGCACTGTTCGCGGCGACCTACCGAGAAGCCGAAGGCGTGGGTTGTGAGGCCTGCCACGGTCCCGGCTCGCTGTACATGGATGCCGAGGTCATGGCCGACCGCAACGCCTTCCTCGCCGCGGGCGGCCACATCCCCGACCAGAGCACCTGCCGCGGCTGTCACCGTCGGAGCGAGTCGTTCGACTGGGACGAGATGTGGCCGAAGATTGCTCACGGCAGCGAGCGGACGGAGTGAGACGGGAGGGGATCGGGTGAGACGTGAGACGTGAGATGTGAGACGTGAGAGGCTGGATGTACGTCCAGTAGATTTTTCCGATCGAGTGCCCCAGGTCTCGGATTTCACTCCTCACTCGTCACAGCGACCGAGGGGAGCGCTGACAAGCGAGTGTATCGAGCGCTCACCTCCTCACTCCTCACTCACGGCACAGTCCCGCTCCAGCCCGAAAGGTCGCCGGTCTCGAAACCGTCAGCGAAGAGCCATGGCTCCACCGTCGTCCGAACGCAGTCGTAGGTCTCGGCGATCCGGGCGCCGGTGTCGACGACCTCGAAGTGGTCGATGGTGACGGCTGTCGCGCCCGGGGTCAGATCGAACACTCGCGAGTCGATCCCGAGGTCGGCCCACGACGTGGTGGTGAACAGGTCGCTCTCGGCGGTCAGCGCCACCGTGCCGCCGTCGGCGAGCACGATGCCGTACCGAGCGAAGGTGTGGAGGACGACGCGCGCTGCCGGCGGGTACTCGACGATCGGGAAGTCCGGTCGGAACCGGAGGCGGGCGCCGTACGGCACCGACCCGGCCGGCCCGCTCGGACCACCGGCGTGGCTCGCCGGCCGGACGTAGAGCCGGCCGCTGACACCACCGAGGTTCGGGTCCGACGCCATTCGGGCGTTCGGCAGGATGAAGCGGATCGCGTGGCCGAGATCGCCGCCTCCGGTCGGGTCGTCGTCGAGCGACGCCCAGATCTCGTCGGCGTTGAACACGAGCGGCGCCATGGGAAAGCCGGCGGCGTCCGCCGAGGTGCAGTGGTCGCCCCGGCCCTCGGGTGGGTAGATCGCGCCGAGGTGCCAGATCGCGAGGCAGTGGGTCTCGAGGGTCGTCGGACCCCCTGCGGTCGCCAGGGTGTCAAGGACCATGATCTCGGTCACCAACGCCGGATCGAATCACCGCACGCCGGAGTACACTCCGTCCATGCAGACTCACACTCTCCTCGCCGCATCGCTGCTTGCCTCGGCCGTGCCGTTCGCCGCGCACGCCGGAGCCGCCGAACCGCCCACCCGGGCCGAGATCGAGGCCGAAATGGGCCTGCGGTCGGAAGGCGACCTGGTCCGCGGTCAGCGGGACGCCGTCGGGTTCGTCGTCACGGCGGAGCAGGCCGAGGACGTGGTCACGACGGCGGTCGGCCTCGAACGGGAGGCGATCCTCGCCCGCGACGCCGAGCTCGGCCTGTCGCCGGCGTACGGCTATGTCGGTGGCGTCTGCCCGCACGACGACCACCTCTACGCGGCGCGAGCCTACGTTCACCTCACGGAACGGATCACCGCGCCACACGTCATCCTCGTCGGTGTGTTCCACGCGGCTCGGCTGTGGGACCTGTCCGACGTCCTCGTGTTCGACGACTTCACCACCTGGCACGGGCCCTGGGGCCCGGTGCTGGTCGATCCGATCCGGCGCGAGCTCGTGGCCGGAATGACGCCGAGCTCGATCGTCGTCGACAACGCCATGCACTGCCGGGAGCACTCGCTCGAGGCGATCGTGCCGTTTCTCCAACACCGCAACCGTGACGTCACCATCGTGCCGATCCTGGTGCCGTACGCGTCGTGGGACCGGCTGTCGGAGCTTGCCGATGAGCTCTCCACGGTGCTCAGCGGAATCATGGACGAGCACGGCTGGCGCCTCGGCCGCGACCTCGCGGTCGTCGTCTCGTCCGACGCCGTCCACTACGGCCCCGATTTCGACCACGAGCCGTTCGGCACCGACGCCGCGGGCTACCAGCGGGCGGTCGACCGCGATCTCGAGCTGGTCCGCGATCACCTCGAGGGGCCGATCGATCCGAGCCGCCTCGAACGCCTCGAGTACAGCCTGGTCGATCGGGCCGACGTTCACAGCTACACGATCCCGTGGTGCGGCCGATTCTCGGTGCCGTTCGGCGTCGAGCTGATGCGCGACCTCGCGGCGAAGACGGGCCTGCCGGCGCCACGAGGCCATCTGCTGCGCCAGGCGACGAGCCTGTCCGAGCCGCTCCTGCCGGTCTCGAAGGCCACCCTCGCAACCGGCCTGGGCACCACGGCGCCGTCCAATCTCCACCACTGGGTCGGGTACCTCACGGTCGGCTACACGGTGAGTAGCCCCGCCCGCTGACTCGACAGCCCGCACCGAGGGCCGCCGGGTTCGGCAGCCCCGTCGCTGATCACTCCGCGGTCGAGCCCGCGTTCCCGGAAAGGGCTGTGCTACCGTACGCGTTGTCACTTGAGTTGACAGATTGAACGCGAACGACGCGGATCCGGCGGGTGAGCTTCGAGCCGCGGGGAACGCGGTGCCCGAACAGGGAGCGACATGGGAGAACCGTCCAATACGATGCGGCCGGGCCCGACTCCGGGGAGCCCGAGGGAGACCGGCTCGACGGGTCCCCCGCCGAGGCCGCGCGATCTCCAGGCCGCCACCAGGCTCGAACGCACCTTTCAGTGTTCGCTCTCCGACGTCGCCTTCGATTCGGGATCCGCGGCCGGAGGCGGGCCGGCGGTTTCTTCGTCGGCCCCGTGGCGTCTCATGGTCATCACGGCGATCGCGATCTTCATCGCTGAAGCGCTCGTCATGTTCGCGTTCGTGCAGTCCGGCCTCGAGCTTTCGCTGACCGTCGTGCTCGTCGATGCGGCGGCGGTGACCGTGCTGCTGCTCCCCCTTCTCTTCGTCGCACTCTACCGGCCGCTGACTCGAGCGATCGAGCGACATCGGCGCGTCGAGTCCGATCTGCGGCGGTCGGTCGACACCCAGCAGTCGCTGCTCCGCGTGACCGCACCGGAGATCGAGAGCCTCGACCCCGAGGCCCTGCTCGACGCGGTCGTCGGTCAGGTGCTGCCGCTCGTCGGTGCCGACGCGGCCTGGA
>JASFPU010000166.1:0-6902 GCA_050115855.1 Holophagae bacterium | reverse complement strand
GAAGGCGACCATCGGCACCGTCTCCGTAAGGTTCACCGGCTTGCTCCACTTCTTCCCGTAATCGGTGGACTTCACCATGAGGATGGCATCGGGGTCCCAGAAGTGGCGCCAGATCATGTAGATCGTGCCGTCGTTCGGATCGACGGCGAGTGCCGAGCCCTGGTTCTGGTTGTAGGGCGGGTTGAGCTTCTGGGTCTCGAACGTGAGGCCGCCGTCGAAGGAGCGGGCGAAGCTCACCTTGCTCTGGAACTTGCCGGTCTTGTCGAGCCCGTTGAAGGTCGAGTAGCTGACGTACACACGGTCGGCGCAGAGGTCGCCGGCGGAGTCGCCGACAACGTCGACCTCGATGTCGGGCTTGTCGAGGAAGTAGCCGTGGGTGGCGTTGTTGCCCTCCTCGATGACGGTCATGCCCTCGTAGGTGATGTGCTCGCCGCCACCGGCGTAGTTGTTGTCACGATAGCGGGCGACGACGAGCTTGCTCTGATCGCCGCGGGTGAAGGCCATGAACACCAGGTAGAACCTGCCGCACGGGCCGGGCGCGAGGACCGGGTCCGTGGCCGCCTGGAGGCCGTCGATCGGCGTGGTCAGATTGCCCCCGACACCGGTGTCGAACGGCGCACCGGGTAGGAAGCCGCCGCTCCAGGTCAGCCCACCGTCGTACGACCGGCTCATGCCGACCCATGCTTCTGAAGCTGCGGTCGGAGGTTCGAGCCGGGGAAGGACGTCCTCGAGCAACCCGGCCAGCAGCTGTGTCGGTGGGTTGAGATTGAGGGCGAGAAGGACCACCGGGAAGGGAATCGGTGGCGGTGGGTCAGAGGAAATATCAACTGCGCGGTAGTCGACGAAGAACGCGAGCAGGTGATCCGGGTTGCGGGTGGAAGCAGCGATCGTCGGCTCGACCTGGCGCTGCAGGTAGCCGTCGCCCACGAGGTACCAGTCGTCCGGTCTCTGGTCGGGAAGCACCACAGGTAAGACGTTGATGTTCTCCCCGGCCTGCTGGGCCGCCGCGAAAGGCGCGAGAAGCACCGAAAGCACGAACACGCTGATGATAAGAGGTCTCATTACTGCCTCCATTGCCCCCCGCTTCGTCGTCCATGCAACACCTTGGTTGTGCATGATGTGGGCGCAGTGTAGCACACCCGCCGAGATGTCAAGAGAATCTGAGACCGGGTTGTGTCAGTGGAGGACGAGCAGGAGAATCGCCGCGGAGTAGGCGGCGAACACGACCGGCAGGATCCGGCGGCCGATCCGGGTCCAGACCGTGCTGCCGCGGAAGTCGACCTGACGGAGCGAGATGATCGCCAACACGAGCCCGAGCAGCACGACGAAGACCTGGAGGGCGGCCAGCAGGCTGAAGTCCAGCGTCGGCCACGCCTGGAACCAGGACGGCGGAGCGATGGTCACCCGCGCCTGGTCGAAGAACGCGACGTTGGCGAGCTGGCCGGTCATCAGCGCGGCCCAGCCGAGAATCATCATGGTCATGGTCGTCTTGACCATCAGGTCGGTGCGCCGGTGGGTGACGGCGAGCGCCATGATGACGTGGTGCAGCGAGACGCCGACGACGAGCACGAGCAGCGTCAGCACGGTGAACCGAACCGGGTCGCGCAGGAAGTCCACCGAGCGGGCAGCGGCCCAGGCCAGAGCGAGCAGGGTGACGGTCAGGGCGAACATCGCCAGGTCCTTGGCGTCGCCGTCGAGTCGCCAGGTCGCCGCCAGCGGCGGCCGGAGCTGGAGATGGGTCGAGTGGTGGGGGCAGTTGTGCAGGCAGTCCAGGCAGAGCTTGCACCGGTAGGCCTGCTTGCCCTCGAGGGGGTGGTGGAAGACCGGACAGCCGCCGCGCTCCTCGGTGCCTTTGTAGCAGGCGTGGGTGGTGCACGACGAGGCGCACACGCTCGGCCGTGCGGTCATCTGCACCGGTGCCGCGGGCGCCAGCGCGGTGCCGAGCCGGCCGAGCGGACACAGGTGTCGGCACCACACCTCGCGCTTGTAGATGACGCCGAACCCGACGGCGAGCACGATCAAGCTCAGCAGGAGCAGCCCCGAGGCGACCGGGTGGGCGAGGGTCTCGAACACGCGCTCGACCCAGACGATCGCGGCGAAGCCGAGGATCGCGAGCCACGGACCGTGCCGCACGAGCCAGTTCGGCGGTGGGCGGTTCAGGCTCGTGCCCCGCTTCGCGAGCCGGGCGGCGGACGACAACGGGCAGATCGTGCACCACAGGGGACCGGCGAGGAAGAACAGGGCGAACACCGCCGGCTCCCAGACCGACCAGATCACGCTGTTGGCGACGTTGCCGGCCTGGGTGGCCGGCCACGCGATGCACAGCGCGATGACCGCCGCGAAGCCGGCGAGCGTCAGGCCACGCACCACGGGCAGGCCGCTCGGACGGAGCAGCCGCTGGACGAGCGGTGTGCCGGTGATGTCGACACCGGGCAGCACGGTGTCGTCGCCGACGCCGCCGAAGATGTGCTCGGCGCGGATCTCGGGCCCGTCGGCGACCCGAACCGCGAGGTCGATGACCTCGCGCAGCTCGGCGACGTTGCGCCGCCGGTAGCGCAGCGACAGCAACGCCTGCCGCGCCTCGTCGGTGATGGTCGGCGGGCTCGGTCCGTGCCGCTTCAGAAACTCCTCGGCGAGCGGCATGATGTCCTTCGGCCGTTTGACCAGCGGCGGCAGCTCGATCACCTGCTCGCAGGTCTCGGTGATCGATGCCACGAGTCCATCGCGGCCCTCGCTCGGCGGTGCCGCCTCGCGGGCGGTCAGGATGATCCGCGTGTCGGGGAACCCCGCCGCGTTGCCGGACGTCTGCCGCTTGAGGAAGCTGCCGATGAGCTGCTGCACGGACGGCAGCAGCTGGTCGACGCCGCGCAGCACCAGCGTGCCGCCGTGCGCGACGTGCACCCCGCCGCTGCCGTGCTCGTCGGTCGGCAGGCTGCCGCCCAGGTCTTCGCCCAGGATCAGTTCCGCCGCCCTGCCGGGCGACAGGTCCCGGCAGTTGACCGCGATCAGCGGCCGCGACCGGCGGTTGGAGTGGTCGTGGATCAACCGGGCGACGAGCGTCTTGCCGGTGCCGTCCTCGCCGAGGATGAGGACGGGCTCGGTGGTTCCGGCGACAGTGTCGATGCCCTTCTTGATCTTCTTCGACCGCGGTGAGGCGGCGATCATGGTGTCGGGATCGTTGTCGCCCTGGACCAGGCGGGCGATGACCTCCTTGTCGCGCAGCGAGTCGAGCGCGTCCGCGGTCGCCTTGTGGATGTTGCGCGCGATGCCGCCGAGCAGCTTGCGTCGCAGCGAGTCCGACTCCTGCAGCGCGCTCGGCAGGGCCGAGCCCGGGTAGCGGAGCAGTCGGACGTCGGTGACCGCGATGGTGTCGACCGCCGCGCCCTCCTTGGCGAAGACCGACTCGGCGCCGAAGATGCCGCCCTCACCGAGCCGTGCGAGCGGCGGCCGCCGGCTGTCGCCCTCGCCGAGCGACAGCTCGACGACACCCTCGATCACGACGTAGAAGTACTCCTGCTTCTCGCCCCGACGGACGATCACGTCGCCCGCGTCGTGGTACACCTCCTCGCCGGCGGAGCGGAGGAAGCCCACGGTCGCGGGTCCGAGCAGCATCGACGCGCCGGAGCTGACGACCTTGTTGATGGCGGCGGCGTCCGGTTCGACGCGGGGCGCCGCCTCGAGCCGGAGCCGGATCTTGCCGAGCTTGAGCTCCGCTCCCGGCTCGAGGCGCGTCGGCTCGCTGATCTTGGTGCCGTTGACCGAGACGCCGTTGGTGGAGCCCAGATCCTCGACCGTGACCCCACTCTCGTCCGCCTGGATCTTCGCGTGGCGCCGCGACACCGTCGGGTGGACGAGCATCAGATCGGCGTCGGCCGCCGAGCCGAGGATGTGGGTGCCGGCGCCGAAGCTGAGGTTCAGCCCCTTGCCGGAGGTCTCCTGCAGCCGCCAGGTGGTCGAGGCGGTCACGTTGCCTCCGGCGCGCGATGCGCACTCGGCCGCCGAGCTGCACGTTCAATCGTGCGTGGCACCCGTTCCGAGTCGAGGGTTCGACTGCTCGTCATCGTCCGTTTCCGTGACCGGATTGTACCGGAAACTAGGAATGATTGTGATGGCTTATGTCAAGATCTCGCACGTCTTGAGATTGTGAATCAAGAATGGTTCCCGTGAACCACCGCCTCGATCGCGTCGAGGGTCGGCGCGATGGAGAGTGGCGGGTGCAGCGCCCGGCGCGCCGCATCGACATCCTTGAGTCCGGTGCCCGTCACCATCAGCACGACCCGCTCGTCGCGGTCGATGAGGTCTTCAGCGAGTGCCGCGTCGAGCCCGGCGAGGGCGGCCGCGGCGGCCGGCTCGGCGAAAACTCCGGTCAGACCCGCGAGACGGGTGATGGCGGCGACGATGGCATCGTCGGACACGATGACGCCGGCGCCGCCCGACGCCCGGACCCCGCGTAGACATCCGAGACCGTTGCGCGGCGCCTCGACGGTCAGACTGTCGGCGACGCTGGCGGCGCCCGGCACCGGTGTGATCTCGTCGGCGCCCGTCCGGAGCGCGGTCGCGATCGCCGCGCTGCCCGCCGGCTGGACGACGACGAGCCGCGGCCGCCGGTCGATCAGCCCGGCTCGCTGGAGATCGGCAAACCCCTTGGCGAGCCCGCCCGTGATGACGCCGTCGCCGGCGCTGACGACCACTGCATCCGGAGCGTCGGGGAGCAGGTCGGCGGCGATCTCGAGCGCCGCGGTCTTCTTGCCCTCGATCGTGAACGGGTTGTACGCGGTGTTGCGGTTGTACCAACCGAACCGCGAGCAGGCGGCGAGCGACAGCTCGAACGCGTCGTCGTAGCTGCCGTCGACCGGAAGCACGGTGGCTCCGTAGGCCTGCATCTGGACCAGCTTGGCCGGCGGTGCGGACGCCGGGACGAGCACCACGGCGCGCAACCCGGCGGCTGCGGTGACCGCCGCGAGGGAGGTGGCCGCGTTCCCCGTCGAGGCGGTCGCGACGGTGTCGACGTCGTACTCGAGGGCCTTGGCGACGACGAGCTGCGACGCGCGGTCCTTGGTCGAGCCGGACGGGTTGCGGGTGTCGTCCTTGAGCCACAGCCGGTCCATGCCGAGCTCGCGGCGCAACCGTGGCGCCGCGACGAGCGGCGTCCCACCGATCGGCAGGTGGGGCAGGCGCGGCCGGTCGAGCACCGGCAGGAACGCCGCGAGGAACGGGGCCGTCCCGGCACCCGCGGCGGGCCAGGCGCCCGGCAGGTCCTCGATCACGACCTCCAGCACGCCCCGGGTGACGCCCCCGGGGACCTGGTGCTCCGTGCACTCTGGACAGACGTACAACCGAGGGCGCTCGTCGAGCTCGGACCCGCACTCAAAGCAGCGAAAGTGGAATCGAGCCACGGGACGATTGTATCCGCCGCCGCCGCGCGGGTGTCGTTTATGATCGTCCGGAGGAGGCGACCATGAGAGTGACGCGGCGCGGGTTCGTGATGTCGGTGGCGGCGCTCGGCGTCGCGGGCTGCTCCAAGGCTCCGGCGCCACCGTTCCCGGAGATCAGTACAGCGGGATCGCACGGCGACATCGGCATGGCGCAGGGGCGCGCCTTCGGCGACCGCATCCGCGCCAACCTCGCGTTCTACGTCGACTGGCTGTCGGAGGGCGGCCGATTCCCGGTGGCGGATCTGCTCGCGCGGGCGCGGTCGTTCGAGCCGGTCCTCGCCGAGCACTTCCCGGACATCCTCGAGGAGATCGACGGGATCGCCCGGGGCGCCGGCATGGCGCTGGACGAGATCCTCCTCATCAACGCCCGGACCGACGTCCGGGCGATGGTCTCGGCCGAGCTCGCCGCCGAGGCGGTCCCGGCCTGCACCGCGCTCGCCCTGACCGGCGAGGTCGACGGCCGTCGGGCGCTCGCGTTGGCGCAGAACTGGGACTGGGACCCGGCGCTGTCCGACGCACCGGTCGTGCTCCGCCTCCACCCCGACGACGGGCCGTCCATCGTGACGCTGGTCGAGGCGGGGATGACCGGCAAGATCGGCTTCAACGAGCACCGGCTCGGGGTGTGCCTCAACTTCCTCGGCCACACGTCGGACGCCCGCCCGGGCGAGGTCGGCGTGCCGATCCACTGTCTGCTCCGCGCGGCCATGAGCTGCCGGACTCTGGACGAGGTCGAGCAGATGATCCGCTCGGTGCCGAGGAGCGCGTCAGCGAACTTCCTGCTCGCCCAGAACGCACCGGACGGGCCCCACGCACTCGATCTCGAGATCGCGCCAATCGGCGTCGCCGCGCTGTCCAACCCCGACGTCGATCTGATCCACACCAACCACTTTCTCGACCCCGAGCTCGTGACGGGCTGCACGAGCGTCGGCGGACCGTCCACCATGACTCGACTGGCGACCGCCGAACGCCTCGCGGCCGAGCTCGCGACCGTGCGCGACCCGGTCCGCCGGGCCGAGCGGATCCTCGAGTCGCGGGACGGCCTGCCGTACCCGATCTCCCGCTTCCACAACCCCGACCCCGACTCGTCGACCCTGGCCGGCATCGTCATGGACCTGACCCACGACCGCTTCATCCTCGCCCGCGGCGCGCCGCACCGATCGGTGTGGGTCGACCGGCCGGGCGTCTGACGGCCTCCGGTGCCGGGCGCGGTCCCGACGCGCGTCATGACCCCGCTCCATTGACGGCGACGCTTCCTACTGCACCGGTGCGGTCAGGCGCGCGAGGTTGACGGCAAGCCGGAACCACCAGGGCTTACGGTCATACTCGCCGGGCTCCATCACGCGGGAGTTCGCGAAGTCCGCCTCGAACATCGTCTCGACCTCGCCGGCAAAGCCGCGGTCGGAGATCACCGCCGTGATCTCGAAGTTGAGCCGGAACGAGCGGTTGTCGAAGTTCGCCGTGCCGACG
>JASFPU010000165.1:0-6942 GCA_050115855.1 Holophagae bacterium | reverse complement strand
GAGTCAGTTCAACGGTTTTATTTCGGCCGACGAGACCCTGCTCCTGTTCGCTGCGACCGGTCGCGACGACAGCCGGGGCGAAAGTGACTGCTACGTCAGCTTCCGGTTGCCGGACGACAGCTGGCAGGGGCCGTTCAACCTCGGGGATCGGGTCAACGACGAGGGCAGGTGCGACGCGGCGAGCCTGTCGCCCGACGGGAGGTTCCTGTTCTTCATGTCGACTCGTCGCGATCCGGCCGAGCCGGACGATCTACGCGGAGCGACCCTGTCCGAGCTGCTCGCCAGGCAGGCTCGACCGGGCAACGGATCGGCCGACATCTACTGGGTCGACGCCGGGTTGATCGACGAGCTTCGGCCGGCAGCGACGGTCCACGAATCGGCCCGGCCGGGTTCACGGGACTGACTGCAGCGATGCTCCGCTGGCGACCTCGACGTCGAGGAAACGATCCTGAGCCAGCAGCCGCGCCAGCGGAAGATCCGTGGTGAAGAGACGTTGTTCGGCGGCGTCGGCGAGGATGGCGTCGTGGCTGCGGTCGAAGACGAAAACCGTCCTCTCGGGCGGAGGCGGCACTGCCCAGTCGCGCTCGATCATGTGATCGAACAGCACCGGAACGCCGACTGGTCGAACGAGCTCGCGCTCGACGATGAAGGCGGACAGACGGCGATCGACGACGAGCGTGCCGTCGCGCGATCGGGCCTCGCCGACGGCGTGCTCGAGCGCGGCGACCGGCGGCGAGGCGATGGCTCGATACGCCGTCAGCTGGGGCCCGACGAACGCGGCTGATCCGACGATCACCGCCACGACGACGGCCGGCGTCCAGCGCCGGGCGATCATCTCGAGCCCCGCGATCACTGGGCCGGCGGTGAAAGCGAGGATCGGGATCGCGTACCTGGCGTGCGTCGGGTCGGACAGGAACTCGACCACGACCGTCGTGGTCAGAGCCGCTCCGACTAGGACCGGTGCCAGTTCACGCCACCGATCGCGCCGAACCAGGCGGACCGTGCCGATCAGCAGGAGTACCGACCACACGGCCGCTGCTGCCGGGTGGCCGAGCGACCGGCTCACGCCCGATCCAGCGATGTTCTTGTTCGCGTCGGCGAGCTGGGAGACGTGCGCCGTGGCGTGGACCTCGAGCGCCCGCCACAGCGGCGCCAGCCCACCGGCGGTGATCGACAGGACGATCGCGGCGACCAGCAGAGGTGCTGCAAAGGCGGCGACAGCGGTGCGCCGCTGCTCCGGGGTCATCCGACCAAGGCAGAGTGCGAACGATCCCACCGCGGCCGGCAGCAGCTGCGGCCGAACCAGAACCGCACACGCCGCGGCGGCGGCGCCGGCCGCCGTCGAGCGAGAGTGCGGCCCGGCCCGGAGCCAGAACGCCAGGGCGGCCGCGAGAAACGCGGTCGCCGTCGTGCCGGAGAAGGCCCGACCGGACAGCCACCACGGACCCGGGGCGGCGAGTACGAGCAGCGCGGCGCCGACAGCCTGGCTGCGAGGCAGCACGTTGGACCACATCGAGGTCAGTGGGAAGACCATCCAGACCGAGATCGCGGCGCTGAGCAGACACAGCGAGGTTGCCGGGTCGACGCCGAGCAGATGGACCACCTTTCCCAGACCGATCCAGAGCGGGAACCACGGCGGGTGCGGCAGATTGCCGGTCGGATCGAAGGTCATGACGGCCGAGGCGAAGACCGCCTCGTCCTGCTCCCAGATCGATGCGGGGAAGGCCGCGATCCGGCTCACAGCGATGAGCGAGACCAGGCCCATCGTGAGCACGCGGTCGAGGCGAGCATCGTCGATCCCGAACAGTCGGGGGCTGCCGAGCGGACAGGTCACGGTCGGCAGCCTACCCGATTCCGATGCAGCGCATCTCTGCCGCACTGCGGCTTGACTCCGAGCGCGGCGGCTCCTAACATGCGAATGGGTCTCAAAAATACAAGGTGGAAAGTGGTGAATTTGGCTCGCTTCCGGCGAGCCTCTGTCGATCGAGCAGACCTCCCGCGGCCGGCCGAACGGAGGTCGCGAGGCTGAGTCCGGTGTCGGATCTCCGGGCGGTGATCCGCCCCGGGGCCCGTCCTCAGATGGTGTCTTCCGACCCTGCGTTATAGTGGTCGAGCAACCGTGGCGCATCCACTGGAAATCCTGATCGTCTCCGATGCGACGGGAGCCACCGCCGAGGCGGTGGTCACGTCGACGCTGGTCCAGTTCGGTCGGGCCAACACGGTGGTCCGGCGGTTTCCATTCACGCGCAGCGTCGAGCAGGTGCGAAAGATCGTCGACGACGTCGACGGGCCGGCGGTCGTGGTCTTCACCTTCGTCGCGCCCGAGCTCGGCGACGCCATGCTCGACCTCGGCCGCGCGCGCGGCCTGATCGTGGTCGATCTGCTCGGGCCGCTCATCCAGATCTTCACCGAAGCGCTGCAAGCGATGCCGAGCCGGACGCCCGGGGTGTTCCGACGGCAGACGGAGGACATGTTCAAGGTCATCGAGGCGATTCACTTCACGCTCCGCCACGACGACGGCGCGGGGCTCGACACCGTCGACCAGTCCGACCTGATCATCCTCGGTGTGTCGCGCACCGGCAAGACGCCGACCTCGATCTTCCTGTCGTGTCGCAAGCTCAAGGTCGCCAATTTGCCGATCATCCGGGGCATCGAGCTGGCCGACGAGATCCGCGCCGCTCCCGCCCCCAAGGTCGGTTTCCGGATGGAGCTCGAGCGCCAGGTTCAGGTCCGATCGGAGCGGGCGAGCCGAATGGGCGGCCGGATTCCCGGCTACGCGGAGCGGGCTCACATCATGTCCGAGATCGAGTACTGCGACCGCATCTACCGGTCGATCGCCGGGATCCGCACCGTCGATGTCACCAATCGCTCGATCGAGGAGACCTCGGACTGGATCACGCACCACGTACTTTAGAATGATGAATTATGAATTTTGAATTATGAATGACATCGCACATGGCCACCTTCGCCACAATAGGTATATGCGATGCAATTCATAATTCATAACTCATAATTCATAATTACGTTAGTCTTCCGGCGGTTCGCCGCCGCCGGCCATCTTGACCAGCCTCGGTTGGAAGCTCGCGACCGGTCGGACCAGATCGTGCTGCGCCGCCATGACACGCTCGATGTCCTTGTAGGCCATGGGGACCTCGTCGAGACCGGCTGACAGGAGCCGGATCCGTCGCTCGCGGAGCAGGTCCCGAACGTCGCCCCAGCGGTAACGCTTCTTGGCCTGCTTACGGCTCATCCGTCGTCCGGCGCCGTGCGCCGCCGACCGCAGCGACGCCTCGTTGCCCAGGCCCCGCACGACGTAGGCCGGCGTCGCCATCGAGCCCGGGATGATCCCGAGGACGCCGTCGCCGGCCGGCGTCGCGCCCTTGCGGTGGATCACCAGACGGGCACCGTCGTGCTCCTCGAGCCATGCGAAGTTGTGGTGGTTCTCGACGCCCGCGATGACCTCGACGCCGAGGTGGCGGGTCAGGTGGTGGTGGATGAGCTCGTGATTGGCCGCGGCATACCGGCCCATGAGCTCCATTGCCTGCCAATACTCGTCGCCGGGCTCGCTCGACAGATCGAGCCAAGCGAGGTGACGCAGCTCGCGCGGCAGCTCCGGGTGCAATGAGCTCGCCAGCTCGGAGAAGTGCCGGGCGACGGCGTTGCCGACGCCGCGGCTGCCGCTGTGGCTGAGCAGGGCGAGGTAGCTACCGGCGGCGAGACCAAGCTCGGGCTCGTCGAGAGTCAGCACACCGAGCTCGACGAAGTGATTGCCGCTGCCCGAGGTGCCGAGCTGCGACCACGCCTTGTCCTTGAGGCGCGTGGTGACCACCGTGATGCTCCAGTCGTCGTCCATCACGGCGTGGTCACGTCGACGCTCGAAGCTGGCGCCGATGCCGAACCGGGTCTCGGCCTCGATCGCCCGCGCGAGACGGTGGTCATCCCGATCGAGAGCCTCGGGCGGCATGTCCCACACCGACAGCTTCATACGGCACGCGATGTCGACCCCGACGGCGTAGGGGATGACCGCATCCCGAGTCGCCAGCACACCGCCGATTGGCAGCCCGTACCCGACATGAGCGTCGGCCATGAGGGCACCGCGAACCGAGATCGGCAACGAGCACGCGCGGCGCATCTGGTCGACCGACGCCGGATCGATGTCGTCGCCCCACTGTTGCCACCGTGCGGTGCCGTGTGTCGTCATGTCGGGTCCAGTGTACGTCGAATCGAGGGCGACCCTGTTGACGGCCGCTGATCCTGTCACTTCTGCTGGTGCTGGATCTTCGTCTCACGTGGGGCCGTGCGAGCTTGGTGCCTCGGCGGATCATTCCTGACACGTCGGCTGGCCTCGGCGTGGTGCTAGACTGACGACAGGCCAATTTCAGTAAGGGAGCGGCTCCTGGGAAGGCGGGTGCGCGAGTGTGCCCTGAGCTGACGGCGGGCGCGGAGCTCGGTCACTTCACCATCCTCGAGCGCATCGGCGCCGGCGGAATGGGGGAGGTCTTCCGCGCTCGCGACCAGCGGCTCGATCGCGAGGTGGCGATCAAGGTGCTGCCGTCCGAGGTCGCGGCGGAGCCCCGCCGCCTCGCTCGCTTCGACCGCGAGGCCAAGGCCCTGGCCAAGCTCTCCCACCCCAACATTCTCGCCATCCATGAGCTCGGCGAAGACCAGGGTGTCGCCTACGTGGCCACCGAGCTGCTCGACGGCGAGACCCTCGAGGGGCGGCTCGGCAGCCGACCCGTTTCGCTGCACCGGGCGCTCGAGATCGGCGCCGCCATCACCGACGGGCTTGCCGCCGCGCACGAGCGGGGGGTCGTCCACCGCGATATCAAACCGAGCAACGTCTTTCTGACCTCGAGTGGCGCGGTCAAGATCCTCGATTTCGGACTCGCGAGGACCGAAAGAGCCCGACCCGAAGGAGAAACCGACTCGGCGGACGAGACGACCGTGACCCAGACCGGAGCGGTGGTGGGAACCCCCGGCTACATGTCGCCGGAGCAGGTGCGCGGGACGGACGTCGATGCCCGATCGGACGTCTTCTCCCTGGGGTGTGTGCTGTTCGAGATGACGACGGGGCGGTGCCCGTTCAAGCGCGCGACCTCGGCCGAGACCATGACGGCGATCCTCAACGAGGAGCCGCCCGAGATCGAGGCGGAACCCGAGCTCGACCGGCTGCTCCGGCGATGCCTCGACAAGGATCCCGCACGACGTTTCCAGTCGGCCACCGACCTCGGTTACGCCCTGCGTTCAATGCTCGAGAAGACACCTCCCGAGGCGAAGACGCGCCCGACGATCCGTCCCCGGCGGACTTCGCCACGCTTTCGACGGATTGCGGTTTCCATCATCCTGACCATCGTGGCTGCGGCGGTGCTCGTCGCGGTCCTCAACCGCGACTCGCTTCCGTTACCCGGGTCTGGAGCGAAGTCGGTCGCCGTACTTCCCTTCGCCAACCTCACCGCCGATCCCGACCAGGAGTACTTCTGCGACGGGATGGCCGACGAGATCATCAACGCCCTCGCCCAGGTCAGCAATCTGAAAGTGCTGGCTCGCACCTCGTCGTTTTCATTCAAGGGTCAGAACGTGGATGTCCGCGAGATCGGCACCCGGCTGGGCGTCGGGGCAATCGTCGAGGGTAGCGTCCGGAACGCAGGCGATCGGCTGCTGATCACCGCTCAGCTGGTCGATACGGCGAACGGTCTCCAACTCTGGTCGCGCAAGTTCGACCGCCCCGCGGAGGATGTCTTCGCCATCCAGGAGGAGATCTCGTTGGCGGTGGTCGGCAATCTCGAGGTCGAGCTGCTCGGGCGGGAACGAGAAGCGGTGACCCGGCGGCCGACCAACAACCTCGAGGCCTACAACGAATGCCTGCGCGGCTGGTACCACTGGAATCAACTGACCCCCGAGGGCTTCGCGCGCAGCTACGAGCACTTCAACCAGGCCATCGAGCTCGATCCGAACCTGGCCTCGGCCTACGCCGGGCTCATCGCCTGGCACTTTCCTCAGGTCGTCTGGCTCGAGCTGCCGCCGGAGGCGATGCTCGAGGCCGTCACGCCGTTGATCGAGAAGCTGTACGAGGTCGACGACTCCTACCTGTCCTACGAGGTCCGCGGCTACATGGCCGCGAATTACGAGTGGGACTGGGCGAAAGCCGACCGGGCGTTCCGGCGCGCCTTGGATCTCGCTCCCAACGTCGCGGATATCCACGGGAACTATGCGTACTCGCTGATCGTCCGGGGGAGGTTCGACGAGGCGGTTCCGCATCTGCGGCGGATCCAGGAGCTCGACCCGCTGTCGCCGCTTTGGAACACCTGGGCGAGCACCTGGTTGGTCTATGCCGGCCTGAATGACGAGGCCCTCGCCGGGGTCGGGAAAGCGGTCGAGCTGCACCCGCAGCACTGGATGCCTCGCTTCTGCCTGGGCGGCCTCCAGGCCGGGATGGGGCACATCGAGGAGGCCCGCGCGAACCTCGAGCTCGCGTACGAGATGTCCGGCGACCTCTCGAGAGTCGCCGCAGCGATCGCCATGCTGAGCTATGGAACGGGCGACCAGGCCCGCGGCGACGAGCTGTTCGAGATGCTCCGGCAACGGGCTCGGGAGACCTGGGTGCCGCCGACGATCCTCGGCTGGCTCCACCTGGTCCGTGGTGAGGTCGACGAGGCCTACGCCAGCTTTGACGAGGCACTCCAACGGAAGGACCCGTTGGTGGTGGCCTTCCGGACCGAATCGCCGGTGCCGATCCCCGACGAGCCGCGGTTTGATGAGCTGAGCGACCGGCTCGGGCTGCCTCACTGACCGATGGTCAGAAGGCGTATCGCAAGCCCAGCTGGACCTCGAGGGGCGAAAGGGTCGCGGTGTAGCTTCCGAAGCGTGGGTTCGGGTAGGTCACGAGCTGGCCGATCGTCTCGTCGAATCGTTGATAGAACCGCGCCCCGTCGACCGAGGTCA
>JASFPU010000164.1:0-6948 GCA_050115855.1 Holophagae bacterium | reverse complement strand
GCCAAAGCGCGGTGATCTCCATTTCCCTGCCGAAGAAGTTCCCGGCGTCATGCTCGGTGAACGGGGCGAGCCCCGGGTATGGCGAAGCCTCGTCTGACGGGCTCTCCAGCAGACCGGCATCGAGGACGTCGGAGGGCCCGTCGAAGAAAACCACCTCCGCGATCAGGCGGTAGCCGCGCTTGGGAATGGTTTCGATATAGGAGGGATGACGCGCGTCGTCACCGAAGGCCTCACGCAGCTCGGCGATCCGTCGAGTCAGGGTGTTGTCCGACACGAACTCGGTCTGCCAAACCGCGTCCACCAGCTCGTGCTTGGTCACCAGCTCGCCGCTATGCTCAGCGAGACCGAGCAGCACATCCATCGCTTTGAGCTCGAGCTGCACCGTGACACCGTCTCGTGCGACCCGGTTCAGGCTCGGCTCGACGAGCCACTCCCCGACGCGAAACTGCGCCTCAATTTTCTGAGCCTTCTCGACTTGGCGGGACATTCTGTGATGATCATACGCCATGCCGCGAAACGCCGCAAAATCAGCCGAGGGAGGCCGTGCAGCACGGCGGCCGGGGAACCGGACGATCTTGGCCATCGGTCCGCTCCTTTACCTGACGACCCCGTGACTCTCAGACATCGAGGGCCCTGCAGGCCGAAAGAACGAGGGATGACGTCGCCAGCGTCGATGGCTCTGAAGGGCAAGCTGGACGCTCGCCCCTACAACGAGTCGAGCGCTTTTGTAGCGGCGAGCATCTCTGCTTGCCACTCCCACATTCAGGTTGACGGTGTGTCGTGTCTTTCATCGCCAGCCCCGCCGGGGTCTGGAAAAAGGTGCCGAGGCCCGCCGCCATTGTCTGGGAACGGCCGTCGGCGGGCCTCGAGCGCGAGGAGGGTGCTGGCCGTCTTGGTCATCCCTGCCTGCCTGCAATTCCTCCAGGGCGACGGTCACATGGGCGGAACCGTCGTCGGGTCCGACGTCACGTTGTCGAGCACCGAGCCATAGCAGTAGATCTGCGTTCCCGCGATATCGGTCCAGAAGTCGACGCAGCCCGTCACCGGGTGGTACGGGTCGAAGATTCGGTCGAGCTGGTCGTTGCTCCAGGGCATGAGGATGACGCTCTCGGTTCCCAGCAGGGTTCCGTCGGCTGCGAAGAGTTCGAAGTTGACGCGGGTCGCCGTATTGCTCGCATTCATGCAACCGACATTGAAGCGCATCTCGGCGTGCTCGGTGCCGAAGAGCAACCGACGGCGCTCGCCGCGGGGGATGAAGTCCTCAATGGCGATCGCGGGCATGGACTGACCAAAGGTCCCTGCGACTTTTTCCTGCGGCGTGTTGGCGATCCGCGCCATGGCAAGCAGATCCTGGCTCGAGGCCTCGATGGTGAGCGCTCCGAATGCGTCCGGCTCGAGATCGAAGACCTCGGCGAGGACGTTGGCGTAGCGCACGCTCTTGCCCGCCCCGAGGGTGAAGAGCTCAGACTCCACGGGCTCCCCGTTGTTCTCACCACGCGGCAGCCAGGCGAAACGGTACTCGGCGTCGAACGCTCCGGCGTTGCTGATGTCGACATCGGTCTCGTAGAACGAGCCTTCGGCGCCCGCGGCATAGGCCGCCGCCGGGATGATCGATGGGAAGATCGTCGAGCAGCAGTCCGAGGTTGCCCGGCGGATGCTCATCGTGTTGATGTCCCGATACCACATCTCGTAGACGCCGGTATCGACGTTCAAGAGCACATTCGGAAACTCATATTGGTTTCCGGAACTCCCAAGAACGGGGTTGGCCCAATAGGTGGTCCAATTGATACCATCCGGCGACACCGCAACGTAAATATCGGCTTTGCCTGACGTCGAAAGAGACTCGTACCACATGTGATACCCCATGCCGTCGAAGTAGACGGAGGGGGAAACCAAGTCGCCGGGGGACTCGAGGACCGGTTCGGAGCGCCTGGTCCAGCTGAGACCATCGTCGGACTCGGCGTAGCCAATCCGCCAGTCCCACTCGCCCAAAGAGCCATAGTCCCGACTTGACGTGTACCACATCTGATAGAGCCCATCTCGGACCATCACGGTGCTTGGCATCACAGCACCGTCATCGAAAGAGCCTGAAGGGCCCGGGTCCATGATCGGGTTTTCTGCATACTTGGTCCACGTGGAACCGTCGGGCGAGGTGGCGTAGCCGACTGCGTAGACCTCACCATCGCCGCCTTGGTACCACAGCCGGAATCCCGACGCATCGTGGATCAGACCGGCGCCCCATAGAGAATCATCGTCCCATTCACCCTCGGCTCCTCGGGTGAGCACCGGATTGGCCGGGTCCATCACCCAGCTCACGCCGTCCGAAGAGGTCGCGTGGCCGATGTCGTAGGCATTGGGAAACGAGGCGCCCTCGTCCTGACCGTTGAAGTAGAGGTGATAGGTCCCGTCAACCACGATCACCGCGAGGGGATACCGATCCTGATCCCACGCCCCGGGGTCCGGGGAACCGATCACAGGATCCGTCGGGTCATCCACCCACTCGGTCTGCGCCGTCACGACGCTCGGAATCACCAGCACCGCAGCCACCAACATCACACACCATTTCCTCCTCATGCCGCGCTCCTTTCGCTCGTGTATTTCCAACAACGTGGATCACGGTCGGAAAGGAGTCGTGAGGAAAAGGTGCGGGAGTTGTGCGGATTGGACCCGATGGGGCCGGGAAAACGAGCAATCGATCCAACGTCAAATCACGATTCGACGGCGGGAGATCACCACTTCGGGAATCGCTCCCACCCCGGGAAGGGACCGACCCGGAAAGGAGCGCCACTGGGACCGGCCACGGGTTCGAGGTCGTTGGCGACCACGTCGAGCCGGGTCCTGAGCAGCGCGAGCAGCTCGTCGCGGGGCAGGTCGTGGAGGACGGGACGGGAGGAATCCGGCATCGGCCAGAGGCGGATGGTGCCGTCGTCGTGGCCCGAGGCGATCCAACGACCGTCGGGCGAGATCGCCAGCGAATACGACACCGGCGAGTCGGCGATGAGCCAGCGGGTCGTTCCGCTCTCGACCGAACCGACCCGGATGACGGCGCCGGTGCTGGTCGCCACGATCGTGCCGTCCGGGTTGATGGCCATCCCCTCGACCCGGTCACCGTGACTGTCGAGCCGGGTCGCCACACCGCGTTCGCGGTCGTACACAGCGACCCCGCCATCCACCTGGGCGAGGATCAGCGCGCCGTTCCGAGCGAGCCGGAAGCCCCCGCCCGCGCCGCCCAGCACCGCCGTCCGCTCGCCGGTCTCGGGATCGATCGCAACCACCTCGTTCCGATCCGACACGAGCAGTCGGCCGTCGGGGGCGAACATGAAGGTCCGGGCCACGCAGATGAGATCGACGCCGTTCGACGTACCCGTCTCGAGATTCCAGACCCGGGTGCCGTCGAGGCCGCAGGCCGCCACGCGACGGCCGTCGGGACCGACCGCGACCACCCATGGCCGCTGATCGAAGAATCCAAGCTGACGCGAAGGACCGCCGTCGAGGGGGATGAGCCGGACGCTGCGCTCGCCGCCGACCGCGACCAGAAAGCGGCCGTCGGGGGAAATTGCCATGTTGGCGAGAGCCTGCTGGATCGGGTGCCCCCAGTCGTAGAGCACTCGGGGCCGGGCGCCGTCCGCGTGATCGAGCGGCCACTCGCGCACCGTGCCGTCGAGGGAGTTCGACACCAGCCGCCTGCTGTCGGGAGTGAACGCGACGCCGACCGCCCCGGTGTGTCCCCGCAACACGTACGGATACCGCTCGCGGGCCACCGGCCAGACGGATCCGCCACCGAAGTCGGACAGGGCCAGCCACCGACCGTCGGGGGAGAAGTCGACCCCGACGCCGCGCCATCCGCCCGCGATGAGGCGTAACGGATCGGAGCCTGGCGGGTCGTGCACCGTGCGCAGGATGACCGTGCCGTCGTCGCGAATGGCGGCAACCGAGCTCCCCGTGGCATCGACGACCAGAGTGCTGCAGACCACCCGCTCGCCGTCGCCCGGCCACGTCCGGAGCCGCTCCGGCGCGTCGCCGGCCAGAGACCACAGATGCATCGTTCCCTCGATGTCGATGGTCGCCGCGTGCTCGCCCCCGGGCTGCCAGGCGACGTGCTCGACGGGGGTCGGGACCCTCTCCAACAGAAGCGGCGGAGCCTCGGGATCGTCAATGGAGTACAGCTCGAGGGCATCATCGACCGCCGCGAGCAGCCTCGATCCCCGTGGTCCGATCGCCGCAGGGGGGTAGCGCTCCCCCGGGAGCCGACGGAGCAGCTCGACGACGCGGTCGTCGAACCGCCACCCGACGTCGGTCGCCGGATCTCGGACCGGCCGCTCGAGGCGAGCCATGTTCCAGGCCTCGCGGGAATCGGGAAACGTGTCCCGGGTTCCGTCCTGTCGAACGGGCAGCGGTGCGATAGTCCCGAGACGCGCACCGTCAGGCACCGACCACACAATTAGCGGCGAGCCGTCGAATCCGTCCGTCCATACCGATTTCGAGTCCGGCAAGAAGAGACCTCCATACCCGTACCCCGTGTGCAACAACGTGGGTGGGCCCCCGGAGCAGGACCATAGGGCGAGGCCGTCCTCTCCGTCGTCCGCCACCAGCCACCGCCCGTCCGGGCTGAAGTCGACGGTGATCGTCGCCATCTCATCGGGACCGGGGTGGTTCTCCGGCGTCAGGTAGACCGGCATCGGTGAGCGCCACAGCGCCTCGAGGGCGAGCCGACGGCCGTCGGGGGTGTCGAGCAGCTCGAGGCCCGCTTGGGCGGCGGCCAGCGCCCGCGGCGGGCAGCGCGCCATCTCCTGGTCGGCGACCTCGCACAGGCGGCGGACTTCGAGCTGGCGGGTCCGCAGCTCGCTCCGGTGCCAGAGAATCGTCATCACGACGGCAACCGCTGCCGTGACCAGAAGCACGCCCACAGCCACGATCCGACGGCGTTTTCGGCGTCGGGCCGCGTGCCGAGTCATCGCACGGGCGAACGACTCCTCGGTCGAACTCAAGCCGCCCGCGTAGCGCTCGCGCCACAGCTGGAACTCGCGGAACGACGAGCCCGACCACAGGAGGTCGTCGGGCTCGCCGCGCGCCCGCCACAGCTCGGCCGCCTGGCGGAGCTGGTCGCGGAGCTGGGCGGCGTCGGCGTCCTGGGTCTGCCAGCGGACCAGTCGCGGCCAGGCCCGGAGCAGGGACTCGTGGACGATCTCGACGCGACGGTGTCTGCGATCTCCTGCGTCCTCTTCGAACGACGTCAGCAGCCGCGCGTCGATGAGGTCCGCGAGAACCTCCGCGGCTGCATCGCAGGCGGGTGAGGAGTGAGAAGGTGAGCGCTCGCTTTGCTCGCTGCGAGATGTAAGACGTGAGCGTTCGCTTCGCTCACTGTGAGACGTAAGACGTCTAACATCTAACGTCTGACTCGCGACCGAAGGGAGCGCTGACCTCTCGAAAACCGACAGCAGATCGTCGACCTCCCGGACCGCCCGGGTGCCCTGCGCGGTCACCAGATTGCGGAACAGCTCCCGGACGATCGGCAGCCGCTCGGGACCGATCGCCTCGAGCGTCGCCTCGGCGTGACGCGCCAGCGCGCCACCGACACCGCCAATCTCGTCGTAGGCCTCGCGCGTCAGCATTCGCCGCTCGCGGTCGCGCAGCTGCCACAACCGCGACACCGCAAAAGCGACGAGCGGCAGCGCGCCCCGCTCGGTCTCGACCTCGGCGACCATCTCGTCGACCAGCGTCTCGCTCTCGAAGCCGTACAGCCGCCCGGCGGCCGGCTCGGTGATCGCCCGCCGCAGCTCCGGTCCCGCCGGTGGTCCGACCGGCGTCAGGTCGGCGAAGATCGGCGCGAGCTCCGCGTAGGCGTGGCACTCGAGCAGAAAGTCGTCGCGGAGGACCAGCACGAGGTGGATCCCGGCGGCATCGACCAGGCGCCGGAGCAGCTCGACGAAGCGCTCGCGAAGCGGACCGGGCGTGACGGTGAAGAGCTCCTCGAACTGGTCGACCACGACCAGCGCCTCGTCCCACCGTCCCCGCCAGCGCGCAGTCACCGCCAGGGCGACATCGGGGTCGTGAATGGCGAGCAGCTGACGCATCTCCTCGGTATCGCCGGACAGATCCGGCGCGAGCGCCCGGGCGAGGGCGAGAAACGGCTCGTCCCCGGGGTGGCAGACCACCGCCCGCCAGCCCTTCGGCGCGCCCGCGACGACACCCGCCCGCAGCAACGAGCTCTTGCCGGCGCCCGACGGCCCGACCACGGCGAGCAGCCGGCGGTTCGTGATCTTGCGCCACAACTGTGCGATCTCACGCTCCCGGCCGAAGAAGTGATCGGCGTCGGCCTCGGTGAACGGCGCGAGGCCGGGGTACGGCGTCACATCGGCCGAGGCCGGTGCTTCGGAAGCCAGCTCGGCCGTGACGGCGGTCTCTCCGTCCGCGCTCACCTCGGCGATCAGCCGGTAGCCCCGCTTGGGGATCGTCTCGACATAGCGGGGGTGCTTCGCATCGTCGCCGAGCGCGTCGCGCAGCTCGGCGATCCGTTTGGTCAGGGTGTTGTCCGACACGTACTCGGTCTGCCAGACCACATCGGTCAGCTCGTGCTTGGCGACCAGCTCGCCGGGCCGAGCGGCCAGACAGAGCAGTACGTCCATGACCTTGAGCGCGAGCTGGACCGATGTGCCGTCGCGGGAGAGCCGGTTGAGGCTCGGCTCGACGAGCCAGCCGCCGACCCGAAACCGAGACTCAATTCTCTGGATATGCTCGACTTGCGAAGCCACTTTGCCAACAGTATACGATGGTGCGACTCGAGTTGTACAGGCGCCCGTTCGCCGCGTCGGCGGTGGCCGCGCCCCCGGAAACCGCACGATCCTGCCCACGAGCTGCCTCCCTCCATCGCCAGGACCGCTGAAGAAAGGCCGGGGCGTCGCGTCGGTGACCCGACGGTCGGCCCCGGCGGCAGGAGGTCGAGCCGCC
>JASFPU010000163.1:0-6960 GCA_050115855.1 Holophagae bacterium | reverse complement strand
GGGTCGCGGTCCGCTGCCACACCGGGATCGAGGATGCGTACGAGCGGGCGACCAGCGCCCCGACCGGGCACGCGTTGACGCACTGGCCGCAGAACTCGCAGTCGAGGGGTCGATCGGCGAACGATGCAACCCGCGTGGCGATGCCACGTTCGGTGAACGTCAACGCCGCAACCCCCTGGACCTCCTCGCACAACCTGACGCACCGGCCGCAGACGATGCACCGGGCCGAGTCGTGGATGATCACCGGCGAGGTCTCGTCCCGCTGCTCCGAACGGGCGTCGAGCGGCAGGACCTCGTCGGGGAGACCGATCTCGTGGACCAGGTCCTGGAACCGACAGTCGGCATTGCGCTCGCACACCGGACACTCCATCCGGTGGTTGACCGCCATGAGCTGGAGCTGTTGGCGGCGCGCTCGGACCACGGCCTCGCTGTCGGTCTCGATCACCATGCCTTCCTGCACCGGTGTCGAGCACGCCGGGACCAACCCCGCCGGACCGTCAAGGCGCTCGACAACGCACATGCGGCAGCCGCCGTACGGGGTCAGGCGGCTGTCGTGACACAGGGTCGGGACCCGGATGCCACGATCGCGCAGCAGATCGATGAGAAGGGTGTGGCGTTGACTCCGCACCGGCCGGCCGTTGATCGTCAGGGTGACGGGAAGCGTTGACATGACCGCGTTACTCCGGCGGCCGCATCCGCCGGATCGACCACTTCGCCCGCAGCCGGTTGCCCAGGCGGGCCGGTGTGGCCGGGTCCTTCGTCACGGCTCGCCCTCGCGAACCGCCGTTCATCAGCAGATCGAGCACGTGCACCACCTCGCGACCGGCGCCACGCAGCGCGCTCCGGCACCCGGTGCAGTACGTCAACATGGGCAACGACGACTCGCCGGCGGCGCGACCCGCGATCTTGGCGAACAGCTTCGGGTTGACCCGTTCGATCTTGCCGCCGAAGCCGCAGCAGCGGGTCCGTTCATGGGTCGAGTCGGTCTCCACCACCTCGGCACCGCAGGTTCGGACCAGAGTTCGAATCGCGGCGTGCAGCTCGGGCTCGCGTCGCCCCCGACAGGGATCGTGCACCGAGAACTGGAAGCCGTCGTAACGATGAACCGGATCCCAGGTGTCGGCGAGAATCTCCCACACCGAGCTGACGTGGACGTCAGGCAGGTGACCGCAGAGGGTCTCCTGACACTGCGGACACGCGACGAGCAGCTCGTCAGCACCGAGACCGTCCATCGCGCGCAGGATGGCGCCTCTCGCCCGCGCGCCCTCGGCCTCGAGCCCGAGAATCTCGGCCGGTGCCCCACAGCAGTACATCAGAACACCGATTCGAGGGTCCTGACGGAGCAGATGCGCGTACAGCGCGCGGGTGTGATCCGGCGAGGTCGCCGGCAGCTCGCAGCCGGTGAAGAAGAGTCGCCGCGCCCGGCGTCGACCCGGGGCGGCCGCCGCGAAGGTGAATGCGTTGGACATGCCGGCGTGAAGCTCGCGTCGCACCTGTCGGTGCTCGCGCAACGGTCCGATCCCGCGGCTGACCGCTTCGCGGCGCGCCGCCAGCATCAGCTCACCGGTGTCGAGGTCGACCGGACAAACGGTGGCGCACAAGCCGCACACGTTGCACGAGTAGATCATCTCGAGGTGATCGTCGATGCCGTCGCGGACCCGGCGTGCGAGCTCGCGTGGCGAGCTGCAGTAGTTGGCGAGAAATTCGCAGTCGCGGACGCACCGGTCGCAGGCGCAATCGAGACAGCGCTCGCCCTCGTGCCGAACCTCGTCCTCGGTCATCGGCGGTGTCGGCGGTTGGAGTAACAGCGGCGTCCGCTCGCGACGACGGCGCTCGGGCTCGTCGATCTCGAGCTGCCAGAGCAGCTCGGGCGGGCGTCCGCCCGGCAGCGGTTCAGACAGCGTGGTGCCGTCGAGGTACCGTCGCGCCGCCTCCGCCGCCCTCCGGCCGAGGGCCATCGCGTCGATGACCGACGTCGGCCCGCTGACCGCATCGCCACCGGCGAACACCCCGTCGTGTCCGGTGCACAAGCCGCTCGGGTCGGCGTACAGGGTGTCACGAGCCGACTCGCGAAGTCCCAGCCCGACATTCGCCAAGAGCGCCTGTCCTCCGGCGAACCCCGGTGTCAGCACGACGACGTCGAAGGCGGTACGGAGCGCCTCGAGATCGATGTCGCGGCCGAGCTCGACACCGGTTCGGACCTCGATGCCGAGCTGCCCGATGATCGACAGGTCCCGCTCCCTCACCGCCGACGGCAGTCGCCACTCCGGGATCCGGTACGTCAGGCAGCCGCCGAGACGATCACGCTTGTCGAGCAACGCGACCTGAAGACCGGCGCGGCGAAGATCGTGCGCCGCGATCAGCCCTGCAGGACCGGCGCCGATCACCGCGGCGCGTTGCGACCGCGGCGGAGCGCAGCTCAGGATGTGCTCCGGGGGCCCCTCCTCGGCGGTCGCCAGAAACCGCTTGATGTCCCGGACCCTGATCGCGCGATCGAGCTCGAGCCGCTTGCAGTGCAGCTCGCACGGGTGGGTGCAGACATAGCCGAGAATGCCCGGAAACGGCAGCCTCTCCCGGATCGTCTGCAGAGCTTCACGGAAACGCCCGGCCTTGGCCAGCTGGACGTAGAGGTGGGCATCGACCCGCAACGGACAGCGCGCCTCGCAGTTCGCCGGACCCTCGCCTCGGCAGCGCGCCAGCATGCGATCGGCCAGCTCGATGACCCGTTTCCGGTGCCAGTCCACCGTGCCGCCGGACAGCCGGTCGGGGGGCCGACGCACGCCGTCACCGAAGCGTAACATCGACTGCACCCTTCGCGTTACCCAGAAGCTCCGGCGAGGACTCGACGAAACCTTCTCCACCATCGATTCGCGAGCCAGTCACCGACACGTTCACCGGCCGAGGTCGTGACCGGCACGATCCCCGGCAGCGGCGGATCAACCGGCGTCGATCAGAGATCGGCCGCCGGCGTCCGGCGTCGGTCCGCCCGGTGCGGACGGGTCGAGGCATCCCTCACCGCTCCGCCCGAGCGTGCTGCAAGTTATGTGCCGTTGCCGATCGTTTGGGGTCAGGGCTCGTCACCCGCCGCGAGGCGGGCGATCAGATCCGGGAACCAGTCCTCGGTCGGCAGCTGGATCATCCATCCGTTGACGAAGTACGTCGGCGTCGCCATGACGCCGACCCGATGACCCAGGGCCAGCTGGTCGTGCACCGCCTGCAGCGACTCGCTGCGCAGGTAACAGGCGCGGAATGCGGTCTCATCAAGGCCGTTGCCGTCGACGAAATCGATCACTGTCGGCGTCACGAGAGCGACCTCCATCTCCCGCTGCAGGCCGTAAAGCAGCTCCTTGAACGGGATCAGCAGCTCGACCTGCTGCTCACCGACACACCACTGCGCGGCCGACGCGCGAAACGCCCACGGGTGGATCGACGTCAGCGGAAAGCTGACCATACCGTGCCGGACTGTACTGCCGTTGGTGTCGAGCACGCCTTTGATGAGATCCCACTTGGCGCGGCAGGCGGGGCACTCGAGGTCCGAAAACTCGACGATCTCGACCTTCGCCGCGTCGGCCTCGTGATCCCACGCGACAGCATCGCTACTGTTGAACAGCTGTCGCCGGATCGCCACCGGATCGCCGTCGAGCGGCAGACCGGCGCCCATCACTACCAGACGGCCGTCCGACGTCACCGCGACCGGCTTGTGGAACTCACCGTATCCGGTGTCGACCATCATGAAGAACGGAATCACGGCACCGGTGGAGGCGCCTTCCGGCTCATCCCAGCTGATCCGCACCTTCATGTTCATGTTCTGCTGCAGGACCTGCGGCAGGAAGCCCTCGATGAACGGGCGCAGGGCGCGCGGCGAGGTTCCGGTCTGCTCGAACGGCAGCTCACCGACGCTGCCCAGGTAGGCCAGACCGGTCACCTCGTCGATGATCACCGACGGCTGACCGCTCAGAATCGAACTCGCACACGCCCGATCGACGGTCACGACCCGGTATGAACCGGACGCGGTCTGGAACCGCTCGTCGGAGACGACCCGAAACGTCGAGTCCGGGTACCAGGCGATGGAGCGCTCGACGAATCGGAGGACGTCGGGATCCTGCTCGACCAGCGGGTCCTCGGCCGCCCAGGCCGCCGCACACCCCGCCAGCATCAGTGCCGTCGCTATCCACACTGAGACGCGTCGTTGCTTCATCGGGCCTCCCGCCCTGTGCCAACCCGGGACCGGCGCGCCCGATTCCGCGCGCTCGGTCGACGACGAGCTCGAGCTCACTCCGCCGGTTCGGCGTCGTCGGTGTCCGAGCCCGGGATCAAGCCGAGCTTCTCGCGCAGCGTGACCTCGATCCGCTCGGCAATCTCCTTGTTTTCTTTGAGATAGGCGCGAGCCGCCTCCCGGCCCTGGCCGATCCGGTCGTCACCGTACGAATACCATGAGCCCGATTTCTGGATCAGCCGGTGCTCGACCCCGAGATCGAGCAACTCTCCCGTCCACGAGATCCCCTCACCGTACAGGATGTCGAACTCCGCGATCTTAAACGGTGCGGCGACCTTGTTCTTGGCCACTTTGACCTTGGTGCGGTTGCCGATCACCTGATCGCCTTGCTTGATGGCAGCGGTTCGGCGGATGTCGATCCGCACCGACGAGTAGAACTTCAACGCCCGACCGCCGGTCGTGGTTTCAGGGCTGCCGAACATGACACCGATCTTCTCGCGGATCTGGTTGATGAAGATCAGGCTCGACTTGGATTTGGACACGATGCCGGCGAGCTTGCGCAGCGCCTGGGACATGAGACGCGCGTGCAGTCCGACCACCGCATCGCCCATGTCTCCCTCGAGCTCGGTGCGCGGCACGAGGGCCGCCACCGAGTCGATGACGATGACGTCCACCGAGTTCGAGCGGATCAGGGTCTCCGCGATTTCCAACGCCTGCTCGCCATAGTCCGGCTGCGAAATCAGCAACTCGTCGAGATTCACGCCCAATCGACCGGTATATTCGGGGTCGAGGGCGTGCTCGGCGTCGATGAACGCCGCCAGCCCACCCTCCGCCTGTGCGTTGGCGATGATGTGCAGCGCGAGCGTCGTCTTACCGGACGACTCCGGGCCGTAGATCTCCACCACTCGGCCCTTCGGCACCCCGCCGACGCCGAGCGCGGCATCGAGGGCGATCGAACCCGTCGGAATGACGTTGACTCTGATCCTCGGCTGCTCACCGAGGCGCATCACCGAACCCTTGCCGAACTGGCGCTCGATCTGACCGATCGCGGTTTCCAACGCCTTGAGCTTGTCGTCCTTTGTGCTCATCAGGATCTCCTTCTGCAGAATGCAGCGTGGTGGGACAGACCAATCCTAGGACCGGCCGGCCGGCTCGTCAAGGCGACGCCGAGGGCCGATCGTGGATCCGTCGCTGGAGGTCGTACTCGAGGACCAGTCGGGACACCTCGACCTGCCGTTGTGCCGCCTCGAAGGCCGGACCGCACGCCGCCACATCGACCGGATCGAGCGTGACGACGTCGAGACACTCACCATCCGCGAGCTCGGGGCCGTGGCGGAGAAACACGTGGTCGGTGTCTCGCCAGCAGCGGTACTCGCCGACCACCGGTCCGCTACCGGGGCTGCCGAGCAGATTCCGTCCGACGAACGCGTACGGCGCTGGGTCGACCCCGAGCAGCGCGAGCAGGGTCGGCGCGACGTCGACCTGGCCAGCCACGACGTCCATCGGCCCGGCTTCGGTTGACAGGCCCGGCACACGGATGATCAACGGCACCTCCTGGCTCAGATACCAGCCAGCGCTGTCGTCGTCGACGCCCATGACGTCGGCGATCTCCGGCCGCCATTCGAACCCGGCGTCGTGGTCGCCCCACAGGGCGATGACCGTCCTGTCCAGCACGCCCGCCCGGTCGAGGTCGCGGACGAACGCCTCGAAGGCGTGGTCGAAGAATCGCATCGTGTGGACGAAGTTACCGAACGGCGTCCCCCGCCACCGACCCACGTCGATCTCCTCGTGGCTCTCGGGGAAGCCGGCGAACGGGTGGTGCAGCGAGAGGGTCAGCAGATAGCCGCACCAGGGCTCGGTGCGGGTGATGAGCTCGGCCGCCGCAGCAGAGAGAAAATCGCGGTCGTTGAGGCCCCAACCGATGGTCTCACCGGATGGAAAGTCCTCGGCGAAGAGGCTGTCGCGGAAACCGAACCGTCGGTGCATGACCCGGCGATTCCAGAACGAGCCGTCGAACGGAACCGCCGACACCGTGTCCCAACCGCGAGACGACAGAATCGTCGCGAGACCGGTGAAGTCGTTGCCGTCGTATCGGAAGGCTGCGGCGCCGCGATCCGGCGGCAGCAACGACACCTGGGTCGCCAGCTCGGCATCCGACGACCGTCCCTCCTCGGTTTGGTCGGCGACGTTGGTGAACCAGAGGTTGTCGGCGGCGAACGCATTGAGAAACGGCGTCACCTCCTGACCGCCGACCTCGAGACCGACCACGAAACCCTGCAGCGACTCGACCTGAATCATGACCAGGTTGTCACCGGCCGCGGCGCCGGCGAGCGGGCCGCTGGCGGACCGCAGCGGGCGACGTTCGGCGAAGTACCTTTCGACCTCCGCCAGTCGATCGGCGTCGAGCCGCGGCGACGCCACGGATCGGATCGCCGACGACACGAGATCAACGATGTGGAGGTTGATCACGCCGATCCGTCGAGCCTGCTCGGTGTTTCGGAAGACCTGTCGCAGGGCCTCGGCCTGGCCGCCCAGCGCGACTCCGCCGAGCGCCCCCGCGAGCACCGCGACGGCCGCCAGGAGAAGGCCTGCACGACGGACTGCGGCGGTTCTCCCGATCGCCGAGCGTGACACCACCCACACCACGACCAGTGCCGGTGCCAGGTCGGCCCACAGCCAGACGTCGCCGACCTCGATCAGACTGCGGACGCTCTTCTCGACGGTCGAGATCTGACCCGCCGCAC
>JASFPU010000162.1:0-6988 GCA_050115855.1 Holophagae bacterium | reverse complement strand
AGTAGCTACGGTGTTAGTGGACGATTGAGACCCGTTTCATTTTTTCTTGCCCGTGGGTTGCCCCGGCAACCCACGGGCAAGAAAAAATAGCTGCAGTCAGCAGATGCGCGGAAGATCGGATCCGCTGAGCATGTCGAGCGGGCGGGAGCTGCCGACCTCGGTCTCCATGACGACCGGCGCCGCCCCCTCGTGTCGTTCCTCGACCCGGGCGAAGACCGCGGCGTTGCGGCCGGCAGGATGGCTGCGAAACGCCTCGATCGCGGCGTCCGCCTGATCTGCGGCAACCCAGGCGAGCACACGACCTTCGCAGGCGAGCCAGAGCACCTCGAGGCCGAGCAGCTCGCACACGGCCCGGACCTGCGGCCGCACCGGGACCGCGGTCTCGGTGAGGACGATCCGCGTCGAGGATCGTTCCGCGACCTCGTTGCACACGGTGAGCGCGCCACCGCGTGTCGGGTCGTGCATGCTGTGGACGTCGATGCCGGCGTCGAAGAGCGACTCGACGAGACCGTTGAGCGGCGCGCAATCGGACGTCAGCCCTCCGGCGTCAAGGCCGTGCCGGGCGGCCATGATGGTCGCGCCGTGGTCGCCGAGCGGCCCGGACGCGATGACGACGTCGCCGACCGCGATCCGGCTGTCAGTGACCTCCCGGGCCGGCGGAACCACACCGAGCCCCGCGGTGACGGCGTAGACCCGATCCCCTTTGCCACGCGGCACCACCTTGGTGTCGCCGGCGACGATCTGAACGCCGGCCTCATCTGCGGCGCGGGCGGCGCCTTCGGCGCAGCGTCGGATGAGCTCGCCGTCGGCGCCCTCCTCGAGAATCAGCGCCCAGGTCAGCCAGCACGGGCGGGCGCCGGCGACGGTGAGATCGTTGACCGTCCCGCAGACGCTGAGGTAGCCGAGGTCGCCGCCTGGAAAGACCGGCGGGTCGACGACAAAACCGTCGGTGGTGAGCGCGGGTCGGCCGGCGGGCAGCTCGGGGAGGATCGCCGAGTCGCTCAACGGCTGCAGAAACGGGTTGTCGAGAGCCGGTAGGAACGTGCCCTCGACCAGATCGTGAGTCAACCGACCGCCCGACCCGTGAGCCAGAAGCAACTTTTCAGGGGTTCGTTTCATGATCGCTCGTTTCCGTGGCGTTCGTGTCGGTACCAGGCGGCGCAGGTTCCCTCCGACGACACCATGCATGCACCGACCGGCGTCGCCGGCTGGCAGGCGGTGCCGAACAGGGCGCACTCGGGCGGGTCGATGACACCGCGCAGGACATCGCCGCACGCACACCCGACGGGCTCGTGCGGTTCGGGGAGGTCGACCGGAATCCGGCCCGCGTCGCGACGGGCGAATTCGCTGCGAAGTCCGAGGCCGGAGCTCGGAATCTCGCCGAAGCCCCGCCAGTTGGTCGCGACGGGCTCGAAGAACCGGTCGACGAGTTCGGCCGCCACACGGTTGCCGTGCGGTGACACGACCCGGCTGTACAGGTTGCTGATCTCGGCCGTGTCCGCTGCGACCTGGCGCAGCAGCTCCGCGACGCCCCGCATGACGTCGGCCGGCGCGAAACCGACGACCGCGCCCGGAACGTGGTAGTCCTCGGCGAGAAACCGGAAGCACTCCCAGCCGGTGAGTACCGACACGTGACCGGGCAGCAGGAAGCCGTCGACCTGGAGCGCGCGGTCCTCGACCAGCGCGCGCATCGGTGGCGGCATCACCTTGTTGCCGGGAAGGACGAAAAAGTTGTCGACACCGTTCGCCTCGGCCTCCGCCAGGGCGGCGGCGATCGTCGGCACCGTGGTCTCGAAGCCGACCGCGAGAAACACCACGCGTCGTTCCGGGTGTGATCGCGCCAGCTCGAGCGCGTCGCGCGGCGAGTAGACGATGTGGATCGAACGGCCGTCCGCGTGGGCCTGCTCCAAACTGGACAGGCTCGATGGGACGCGCATGAGATCGCCGAACGTGCACACGCTGGTCCCGTCGAGCTCGGCGAGCGCCAGTGCCCGGTCGAGGTAATCGACCGGCGTGACGCAGACCGGACAACCGGGACCGGAGATCAGACGGACCCGCTCCGGCAGCATCCGCCGCAGACCGGCGGCGGCCACCGCGTGGGTGTGGGTGCCGCAGACCTCCATGAACGTGACCTGCCGGTCGAGCCCGAGTGACAGCTCGCCGATCTCCCGCAGCAAACCGGCAATCGCCCTGGGGTCACGCAGCTCCGGCGCCTCGCTCACAGATCCGCCATGTTGTCGGCGTACTCGCGGAGCAGCTCGAGCGTCTGTTCGGCCTCCTCGGCGTTGACCGAGCCGATGGCGTACCCGGCGTGGATCAGCACATGCTCGCCGACCTCGGCGTCGGGCAGCAGCATGAGCGACACCGTCCGTCGGACGCCGTCGAGCTCGACAACGCCTTCGAGCTCCGTACGTTCTTTGAGCACCATCGGAATCGCGAGACACATGGGAAACCCCCGGAAGACGACATTTGGCGGGCCGACCCCGGTCGCGTCACCGAGGCGCCGTGCTCCCTAGGATATCGCGGCAATTTTGAATTATGAATTATGAATTATGAATTCCATCGCGAGCGATACTGAAATTGCGGCGCCGTTTGCGCACCCGAAGGCACGATCTATGGTTCGTTGCGAGCGCGGGCTCTCCTCATCACTGTGTCGTAAGCGGTTTCGCGTTCAGGTTCGGCGAGGAGCCCGCAAGTCATAATTCATAATTCAAAATTCATCATTCGTGAACGAGCTCGGGGCGAACGCCCCGAGCGAGTGCAACGGAGCCGATCACCGCCTGCCCGTAGGACAGCCCACCGTCGCCGGGTGGGACCATTCGAGGCACCAGCACCTCGAATCCACGCGCGGTCAGATCGGTGCTCAGTCCGCCCAGCAGCAGACGGTTGACGAGGCACCCTCCGCCGAGCGCGACCGGTGGAGTGTGACCGGCTGCGGCGGACTCCGTCAGATCGGCGGCCAGGGCGACGAAGGTGCGGTGCAGCCCGGCCGCCACCCGGGCCGGGGGCTCACCGTCGACGAGGCGCTGGGCCGCTGCGGCGAGCAATGCCGCCGACGGCAGCACGGGCGAGCGGCCGGTTTCGTCGAGCACGACCTCCGGCCACGGTGGGACGGCCCCGTTGCAGCTCGCGGCGAGCGCCTCGAGCCGTGCGGCCGCCTCACCCTCCCAGTCGTTGCGGACCACCAGGCCGAGGAGCGCTCCCGCCGCCTCGAACAGCCGGCCGGCTCCGGACGCGCGGGGCCAGCTCGGCGACCCGGCGAGCTCGGCCACGGTCTCGATCCGTTGCCGCTCGACGGCCTCCGTAACCGGCAGCTCCGGCAGCAGCTCGAGCCGGTCGGCGAGCGCCAGCGCCGCCACGGCGACGCGCCAGGGCCCACGGACCGCCCGTTCGCCGCCGACCAGCGGCAACGGCTGCAGGTGGCCGAGACGCCGCCAGCGGAGGCGCCCGTCGAGGCTCAACCACTCACCCCCCCAGGCGGTGCCGTCAAGTCCCCACCCGGTGCCGTCGAGACCGACGCCGAGCACGGTGTCGTCGAGCTCGGGAAACCGTCGGTGCTCGGCGAGCACGGCACCGATGTGGGCGATGTGGTGCTGGACCTGGCGCACGGTTCCGCGCCGCCGCTCCGCGATCTCGCCGGCCAGCCAGGTGCTCGGATAGTCGGGATGGTGGTCGGCGATCAGCTGCGTCGGGCGAACCTCGAGGAAGTCCTCCAGGCCGTCGATGACCTCGCGGTGGAACAACCGCGCCGATTCGGAGTCGAGATCGCCGATGTGCTGCGAGCAGAACGCCTGGCGCCCGACCGCGACGCACGCGGTGACCATGAGGTGCCCGCCGACCGCGAGGATCGGCTCGGGTGCGGCGACCGGCAGCGGCAGCGGCTCGGGAACCCAGCCGCGCGCACGGCGCACCAGGGTGGGGCCCTGGGTTGTGGATCGGACCACCGAGTCGTCGACCCGGCGCACGATGTCGCGATCGTGAAGCAGGAATCGGTCGGCGATCGCGACGAGCCGCTCGAGCGCCTCACGGTTGCCGCGGCATATCGGTTCGTCCGAAAGGTTGGCTGACGTCATCACGAGCGCCGGGACCTGTGGATCGCGGAACAGCTCGACGTGGAGCGGCGTGGTCGGCAGCATCACGCCGACGTCGCCGAGACCCGGGGCGATCCCGGCGCACAGCGTACCGCCGTCGTGCCGCGGAGCGAGCAGCACCGGTGCGCGCGGTGAACCGAGCAACGCCGCATCCGCCTCGGACAGCCGTGCCTCACGGTGCGCCGCTGCGAGATTGCGGACCATGACCGCGAACGGTTTACCGGGTCGCCGCTTGCGACTGCGAAGCCGTTCGACGACCTCGGGATCGTCGGCACGACACGCGAGCTGGAAACCGCCGAGGCCCTTGACGGCGACGATCTTGCCGGCGCACAGATCACGCCGGGCTCGGGAGACCGCTTCGGCCCCCTCCGCGAAATCGCCGCCGTCCGCATCCTGGATCCACAGCCGTGGTCCGCACTCCGGGCAGCAGACCGGCTCGGCGTGGAAGCGGCGATCGGCCGTGTCGCGGTACTCGCGGTCGCAGTCCGGGCAGAGCGGAAAGCACGCCATCGACGTCGTGTCACGGTCGTACGGCAGGCTCCGGGTCAGCGAGAACCGTGGCCCACAGTTGGTGCAGGTCGTGAACGGGTAGTGGTGCCTGCGGTCGGATGGATCGGCCATCTCCCTTCGACAGTCGGAGCACAGCGCCGCATCGGGCGGGACCAGGGCGCCTGCCCGCTGGCCCTGCCGCGTCGACGTGACGCGGAACTCCCGGTCGCCGCAGCACGCGATCTCGGTCACCGACAAGTCGTCGAGCCGCGCGAGGGGAGGAAGCTCGGCGGTGAGCCGTTCGACGAACCTGGCGGTCGCGGACCGGGGCCCCTCGACCTCGGCGGTGGCGCCGTCGGGGTCGTTGCGCACCTCGCCGGTCAGGCCGAGCTCGGTCGCGATCCGGTGCACCGTCGGGCGGAAACCGACGCCCTGGACAGCGCCGCGGCACCGGACCTCGAGTCGAACCGCCCGATCGGTCACGATCGGCGTTTGGCTTCGAGGCGGTCGGTCAGCAGGCGGCACCAGTCGTCGATGCCGTCGCCGGTGGTGGACGAAACGACGAGCAGCGTGCCCGACGGGTTCAGGGAGGCGACTGAGCTCGTGACGGTGTCAAGGTCGAACGGCACGTGCGGCAGGAGATCGGCCTTGGTGATGACGGTGACCTCCGCACGGGAAAAGATGGCCGGGTATTTGACCGGCTTGTCGTCGCCCTCGGTCACCGACAGCAGGGCGACCTTGAAGTCCTCGCCGAGGTCGTAGGTCGTCGGACAGATCAGGTTACCGACGTTTTCGATGACCAGGATGTCCGCCGGCAGCAGCTGAGTGCGGTCGAGCGCTCCGTCGATCTGTCGCGCGTCCAGGTGGCAGGCGCCGCCGGTCAGGATCTGGTGCGCCGGCACACCGAGCGCACGGATCCGGTCGGCGTCGTTCTCGGTCGCGACGTCGCCCTCGATGACCGCCAGCCGAAGGTGGTCACCGAGCCGCCGGGCCGTGGCCTCGAGAAGGGTGGTCTTTCCGGATCCCGGGGACGAGATCAGGTTGGCGACCAGCGTGCCGGACTCGGCGAAGCGCTCCCGGAGCCGCTGCGCGTGTTCTTCGCTCGCTGCGAGCGCTTTTCGTCGAATCGTCACCACGTGATTCATGTCGATTCACCTCTGGGTTCGGTTGCCGAGCGGGGCGGTCACGCCGGCCGGGACGACTCGGCATCGTCGTCGGTTTCGAAGCTCACCTCGAGGACGTCGAGCTCATCGCCGCCACGCACCTCCAGCGGCGTCCCGCAGTCCGGACAGACCCGCAGCCACGATCCCTCGGATCGGTCCTTGGCCTCGCCACATGAGGGACAGCGTTGGTCGGCCTTGCACCACTCGATGTCGAGCTCGGCGCCCTGATCGGGGCCGTCGGCGACCACCGCCTCCCAGCCGAAGGCGAGCAGGTCGGGCTCGACAGCGGACAGCTCGCCGACAGCGATCCGGACCCGGCGCAGGCGGCCCTCGCCGTGCTCACGGACGACCTCGCGGCAGGTGCGGTAGATCTCCAGGGCAATCCCCATCTCGTGCATCAGGCGAGTGTAACCCGCCCGTCAAGCACCGTCATCTTTCACGAGCGGCCTCGGTTGGAGATCCTCAACCGGGGCCGCTCGTGGAACTTTCCTCCGCCTGCGAGTCGGTACCGCGCCTCTTCGGGTGTACAATTTCTCGCCGATGCCACTGCCTCGTCTCATCATCACCGGATCCTCCGGTTTCATCGGCAAGCGACTGCTCGACGGGCTCAAGGACCAGTTCGAGATCGTCGGCTTGGCCCGGCGGTCGCAGTCGCGCTGCGGCGCTCCGCGGCACGACAACATCAGCTGGGTCCAGACCGATGTCGGCGACCGCGAGTCGGTCGCGGCGGCGTTTCGGATGATCCGCGAGACGGGTGGTGCCGACTACGTCATCCATCTCGCCGCCCACTATGACTTCACGGGTGACGACAATCCCGAGTACGAGAGGACCAACGTTCAGGGGCTGCGTCACGTCCTCGACGAGTGTCGAAGCCTCGACCTGCGACGTTTCATCTTCGCATCATCGGTCGCGGCGTGCCGGTTCCCTGCCCGCGGAGAGCATCTCGACGAGACGAGCCCTCCCGACGGAGAGCACGTCTACGCGAGGTCCAAGCGTCGTGGCGAGGAGATGCTCGTTGCATGCCGGGACGACGTCCCTTCGGTCATCGTTCGTTTCGCGGCGGTGTTCTCGGATTGGTGCGAGTACACCCCGTTGCACGTCTTCATCGAGACCTGGTTGTCCAACGCCTGGAACTCGAGGATCTTGGGCGGACGCGGTGCGTCGGCGATCCCCTATCTTCACGCTCGCGAGCTGACGCCGTTCATGTCACGAGTGATCCGCCACCATCGGCAGCTCGGCTCGGCA
>JASFPU010000161.1:0-7005 GCA_050115855.1 Holophagae bacterium | reverse complement strand
GCGATCGCGGTCGGGCTCGTCGAGCGCGGATTGCAGACGGTCGTCGCCTGGGGCCCGGCGGAGGCGGAGCGGGCGAGCCGGGTGGCCGAGCTGGCCGGGTCCGGCACCGACACGGCGCCGCCGACCGATCTCGTCGAGCTCGCCGCGCTGCTGCGCGCCGCCAGATTGGTGGTCGGCGGCGACACCGGACCGGTGCATCTCGCGGCGAGCCTCGGCACACCGACCGTCGGCGTCTTTTTGACCACCGACCCGGACCGGAACGGGCCCCTCGGACCGGCGACGGCCGTCGTGTCGGGCGCCGCCCGGCACGCCGCGCCGACCGGATCGGCGACGACCCGTGCGCTGCGGTCGGTCGGCGTCGACGAGGTCCTGGCCGCCGTCGACCGGCTGCTCCAACGACACGAATGACCGCTTGTCACTGTCGTGTACATCACACAAAGAACGGTCGGCTTCAGTGCTACAATTTGCAATGAAGTGGTTTAGCGGAAAGGGAACATGCCTTTAAGAATTGGAGAACTGCTCACCAAGGCCAAGCTGCTGAACGAGGAGCAGCTCAATCGGGCGCTCGATGAGCAGAAGCAGAGCGGCGGCCGCATCGGCGAGCACCTGATCCGGCTCGGCTACGTCACCGAGGAGGACATCCTCGACTGCCTGTCGCAGCAGTACGGGGTGCCGTCGATCAACCTGCAACACTTCGAGATCGACGAGTCGATCATCCGGCTCATTCCGGCCGACGTGGCGCGCAAGTACCAGTTCATCCCGGTGTCGAAGACCGGCGCCACGCTGACCGTGGCGATGACCGATCCGACCAACGTGTTCGCCATGGACGACATCACCTTCATCACCGGCTACCGGGTCGAGCCGGTCGTGGCGTCCGAAGAGGCGCTCCGCGCGGCGATCGACGCCTACTACGGCACGACCCACGCCATCGAGCTGAAGAAGGTGATGGACGATCTGTCGACGGTCGAGGAGGCCGCCCTCGAGGTGCTCGAGGAGGAGGACGAGGACGAGGACCTCGACATCACCGACGACGAGGCGGCGGCCGACGAGGCGCCGGTGGTCCGCCTGGTCAACCTGATCCTCACCGACGCGCTCAAACGCGGCGCCTCCGACATCCACATCGAGCCGTACGAGAAGAGCTACCGGGTCCGGTTCCGGGTCGACGGGGTGCTGTACGAGATCATGAACCCGCCGATGAAGCTCAAGGAGGCGATCTCATCGCGCCTCAAGATTCTGGCCCGTCTCGACATCGCCGAGAAGCGATTGCCCCAGGACGGCCGGATCAAGATCAAGATGAAGCTCCAGGGCAAGCTCAAGGAGCTCGACTACCGCGTCTCGACGCTGCCGACCCTGCACGGCGAGAAGATCGTCCTGCGACTGCTCGACAAGGACAATCTGATGCTCGACATGACCAAGCTCGGATTCGAGAAATCGAGCTTGAAGTACTTCGAGCATGCCATCACCCAGCCGTACGGCATGGTCCTGGTGACCGGACCGACCGGGTCCGGCAAGACCAACACGCTGTACTCCGCGCTGTCTCGCGTCAACACGCCCGAGGTCAACATCATGACCGCCGAGGACCCGGTCGAGTTCCAGCTGCCCGGTATCAACCAGGTCCAGATGAAGGAGAACATCGGGCTCAACTTCGCCGCTGCGCTGCGCTCCTTCCTGCGCCAGGACCCGAACATCGTCCTGGTCGGCGAGATCCGCGACTTCGAGACCGCCGAGATCGCCATCAAGGCGGCGCTGACCGGCCACCTCGTGCTGTCCACGCTGCACACCAACGACGCCCCGTCGACCATCAACCGGTTGATGAACATGGGCATCGAGCCGTTTTTGGTCGCCACGTCGGTCAACCTGATCGTCGCCCAGCGTCTGATCCGCAAGATCTGTCCCAACTGCAAGGAAGAGGAGGACGCGCCGTTGCAGGCGCTGCTCAACGTCGGCTTCTCGGAGGCCGAGGCGCCCGAGATCCAGCTCTACCGCGGCCGCGGCTGCGACCACTGCAACCAGCGGGGGTACAAGGGACGGATTGCGCTGTTCGAGGTGATGACGGTGTCCGACGATATCCGCGAGCTCATCCTGTCCGGCGCGACCGCCATCGAGCTGCGCCGCAAGGCGCTCGAGGAGGGCATGATCGGGCTGCGGCAATCCGGGCTGCAGAAGATCCGCGACGGCATCACGACCATCGAAGAGGTCGTCCGCGAGTCCGTGCTGTAATCGGGGGGGAAGGGCCACACAATGACGGTCAGCCTGCACCAACTGCTCAAAACCATGGTCGAGAAAGGTGGCACCGATCTTCACATCACCACCAACTCGCCGCCGCTGATCCGCGTCGACGGACTGCTCGTCCCGCTCAACCAGCCCGCTCTGTCCGCCGTCGACACGAAGAAGCTCGCCTACTCCGTGCTGACCGACGCTCAGAAGCACCGTTTCGAGGAGCACCTCGAGCTCGACATTTCATTCGGCGTCAAGGGTCTGGCCCGCTTCCGAGCCAACATCTACGTGCAGCGCGGCGCCGTCGCAGGGGCCTTCCGTCGGATTCCCTACGAGATCCTGGGCTTCCGCGAGCTCGGCCTGCCGCCGGCGGTCGAGAACCTGTGCGGCAAGCCGCGCGGCCTGGTGCTGGTGACCGGCCCGACCGGGTCGGGCAAGTCGACCACGCTGGCCGCGATGATCGACAAGGTCAACCGCGAGAAGCCGGTCCACATCCTGACCATCGAGGACCCGGTCGAGTACCTCCACACCCACAAGAAGGCGATGGTCAACCAGCGCGAGCTGCACGCGGACACGCTGTCGTTTCCCAACGCCCTGCGATCGGTGCTCCGTGAGGATCCGGACGTCGTGCTGATCGGTGAGATGCGCGACCTGGAGACCATCGAGTCGGCGCTCCGCATCGCGGAGACCGGCCACCTGACGTTCGCGACGCTGCACACGAACTCGGCGCCGCAGACCATCAACCGCATCGTCGACGTCTTTCCCGAGCACCAGCAGGCCCAGGTGCGGGCGCAGCTGAGCTTCGTGCTCGAGGGAATCATCTGTCAGTCGCTGCTGCCGCGCGCGTCGGGCAAGGGACGGGCGCTGGCGACCGAGATTCTGGTGCCGTCGAGCGCGATCCGCAATCTGATCCGCGAGGACAAGGTGCACCAGATCTACTCCATGATGCAGGCGGGCCAAATCAAGCACGGGATGCAGACCTTCAACCAGAGCCTGGCCACCCTGTACCACCGTCGGCTGATCTCGCTGCAGACCGCGCTCGGCTACAGCTCGCACCAGGACGAGCTGCAGGACATGATCAACCGTGGCGTCGGCGCGGTGTCGCAAGCTGAGACTCACGCGGCCTCGAGGAGGACCTGATGCCGAGCTTCGAGTGGAAGGGACGCGATCGACACGGCAACGCACAGACCGGTGTGCTGATCGGCGACAACAAGGACGCCGTCATCGCGGCACTCAGAAAGCAGCAGATTGTCGTCACCACAGTCAAGGAGAAGGGCAAGGAGATCGCCCTGCCGAAGTTCGGCGGCGGCATCAGCTCGAAGGATGTCGCCGTGTTCACGCGGCAGTTCTCGGTGATGATCGACGCCGGTCTGCCGCTCGTCCAGTGTCTCGAGATCCTCGGTCAGCAGCAGGACAACAAGGCCTTCCAGAAGGTCATCCTGCAGGTCCGCCAAGACGTCGAGGGTGGCCTGTCGCTCGCCGAGGCGCTCCGCAAGCACCCGCAGGCGTTCGACGACCTCTACGTCAACATGGTCGCCGCCGGCGAGGCGGGCGGTATTCTCGACACGATTCTCCAGCGCCTGGCGAACTACATCGAGAAGGCCGTCAAGCTCAAGAGCCAGGTGCGGTCCGCACTGATCTACCCGGTCGCGGTGGTGACGATCGCGGTGGTCGTCGTGTACGTCATCCTGTGGAAGGTCATCCCGGTCTTCGCGACCCTGTTCGAGGGGCTCGGCGCGAGCCTGCCGTTCCTGACCCAGATGGTCGTCAACATGTCGCGTTTCATCGGCAACTTCTGGTGGCTGATCTTCCTGATCGTCGGCGGCACCATCTTCGGTATCCATCAGTACTACCAAACCGAGGGCGGTCGGTATCAGATCGACAAGATTCTGCTCAAGCTGCCGGCGATCGGCCTGTTGTTGCGCAAGATCGCGGTCGCCCGCTTCTGCCGCACTCTCGGCACCCTGCTGAGCTCCGGCGTCGCCATCCTCGAATCGCTCGACATCACGGCCCGGACCGCGGGCAACGCGGTCATCGAGGAGGCCATCCTGATGGTCCGCAAGGAGGTCGAGGAAGGCAAGAACATGGCCGACCCGCTGACGCGCACCGAGCAGTTTCCACCGATGGTCTGCCAGATGATCGGCGTCGGCGAACAGACCGGCGCCATGGACACCATGCTCGGCAAGATCGCCGACTTCTACGAGGATGAGGTGGACGCCGCGGTCGAGGGCATGATGGCCCTGCTCGAGCCGATCATCATCACGTTCCTCGGCGTCGTCATCGGCACGATCGTGGTCGCCATGTACCTGCCCATGTTCAGCCTGATCAGCCAGATCGGATAATGACCGGACACGTCGAGCGAGCGACCTCGGGCGGGGCTCAGACCCCGCCCGTCGCGTCGCCGTCGACGAGGGCGCTCAAGTGGCTCATCGGCCTGCGGCTGATCGTCGTCTCGACGCTCTTCCTCGGCGTGCTGCTGATTCAGGTCAACACCCAGCTGATTCTGCCGTTGGGCTCGTTTTACGGCCTGATTCTCGTCGCTTACGGGCTGTCGCTGCTCTACCTGGTGCTCCACGTGCGGCGGATCGACACGCGGTTCCAGGTCGCGATCCAGCTGATCGGCGATCTCGGGATCGTCACCGGCTTTGTCTACACCACCGGCGGCGTGTTCTCGCCTTTTTCCTTTCTCTACCTGACGGTCATCGTCGTGGCGGCCGCCATGATGCGCGGCGGCGGCGTCATCTTCGCCGGCCTGTCGGCCGTCGTCTACGGGCTGCAGGCCGTGCTCATGTA
Organism: Holophagae bacterium; assembly: GCA_050115855.1. Taxonomy (GTDB): domain Bacteria; phylum Acidobacteriota; class Thermoanaerobaculia; order Thermoanaerobaculales; family Sulfomarinibacteraceae; genus JAHECW01. Next base: position 1,995 of record JASFPU010000161.1, on the reverse strand, counting down.
CTACCAGCTGCTGCCGCCGCCGACCACGCTCGAGGGGGTCCCGGTCGCGCCGTCGGCATCGCGTGTGCTCTATCAGATCCTGATCCACATCGTCGGCTTCGTGCTCGTCGCCCTGCTCGTGTCCGTCCTGACGGAGTCGCTCCGGCGCGCCCACAGCCGGCTCGAGGAAGAGACCGAACGGGCCAAGCAGTTCGTCGCCCTGACCCAGCACGTGGTCCGGTCGGTCGGCGCCGGCATTCTCGCGGCCGATCTCGAGGGCCAGGTGCTGCACGTCAACCCGGCCGGCGCCGCGATTCTCGGCATCGGCGACGTCGACGACCAGGTCGGCCGACCACTCGAAGAGGTGATGCCTCTCGCCGAGCACAACTGGGGCCTCATTGCAGGCCGGGCACGGAGCCGGTCGCTCGCCCGCATCGAGGGCACCCTGGAGCGATCCGGTTCTCGGCTCGGTCTGTCGGTCGACCCGCTGCGCGACGAGCGGGACCAGATGGTCGGCTTCATCGTCAACTTCCAGGATCTGACGGAGCTGAGAATCATCGCCGAGCGGCAGCGGTTGAAGGACCGGATGGCCGCCACCGGTGAGATGGCGGCCCGGATGGCGCACGAGATCAAGAACCCGCTGGCGTCGATCTCGGGCTCCGCCCAGATGCTGTCGTCGGTCGGCGGGGTCGGCGAGACCGGCCGGCGCCTGCTCGACATCGTGGTCGACGAGAGCCGACGCCTGTCCGGAATCCTCGACGGTTTTCTGGTCTTCGCCCGGCCCGGTCAGTCGACCCATGCGATGTGCGATCTCGGCAAGATGCTCGAGGACTGCCTCGACCTGCTCCGCCGCTCCGATGAGATCGGCCCGGATCACGAGCTCGTGCTCGACGTGAAGGACCCGCTCGTGATTCTCGGCGAGGAGCACCTCCTGCGTCAGATCTTCTGGAATCTGTCGCGCAACGCGGTCCAGGCGATGCCGGAAGGTGGAACGCTCAAGATCACCGCGGAGCGGCACGAGCGGACCGTCAGCCTGCGCTGGCGGGACACCGGTGTCGGCATGAGCGAGGAGATCCGCCATCGCGCCTTCGAGCCGTTCGTCACCACCCAGCCCGACGGCACCGGTCTCGGGCTCGCTGTGGTGTACTCTGCGGTCCAGGAGCACGGCGGCACCATCGACATCGTGAGCACCGCGGGTCGTGGCACGACGGTGACCGTCGAGCTTCCGGCTGCGTTGGGGGAGACATGAGCGCCGATCGCATCCTGGTGGTCGACGACGAAAAGTCGATCCGGGAGTTTCTGACCATCCTGCTCGAGCAGGAGGGCTACGAGGTGGTCACGGCCGACAGCGTCGAGGCTGGAAAGGCGGCGCTCACGGCCGATCGCCCCGACCTCGTCATGTGCGATCTCAAGCTGCCCGACGGGACGGGTCTGGAGGTGCTGCAGCACGCCCGCACCCGGGAGCTGGCGACACCGTTCATCATCATCACCGCCCACACCACGCCACAGCACGCGCTCGAGTCGTTGCGGGCTGGTGCCGCCGAGTACCTGTCGAAGCCGTTCAACGTCGACGACCTCAAGGCGATTCTCAGCAAGCTGCTGACCCGACCGTCCGCCGATCGGGAGAGCTACGAGGTGCCGGAGTTCATCGGCTCGTCGGCACCCATCCGGCGGATCCTCGACATGGTTCCCCGCATGGCCGCGACGCCGTCGACGGTGCTGATCACCGGCGAGAGCGGCACCGGCAAGGAGCTGCTCGCCCGCGCCATCCACGCCGCCTCGGCGAACGCCGCCGGACCGTTCCTGAGCGTCAACTGCGGCGCGCTCCCGGAGGGTCTGCTCGAGTCCGAGCTGTTCGGCCACGTCAAGGGCGCCTTCACCGGTGCGGTCCGCGATCACGCCGGCCTGTTCGTCGATGCCGAAGGCGGCAGCCTGCTGCTCGACGAGGTCGGCGAGCTGACGCCTCCGATGCAGGCGAAGCTGCTCCGGGTGCTTCAGGAGCGTCGGGTCCGGCCG
>JASFPU010000160.1:0-7039 GCA_050115855.1 Holophagae bacterium | reverse complement strand
CTTCGCCGGCACGGCGATGGGTCGCGATCTCGCGCCGCGGGTCGCCGCGGCGCTCGGCGTCGGTGCACTCGCCGACGTAGTCGCGCTAGAGAAGGACGGTGACCAGCTGGTCGCCCGCCGCCCGGTGTACTCGGGCAAGGCGTTCGCCACCGTCGACTCGGCCGGTACGAAACCGCAGGTCATCAGCCTGCGTCCCAATGTCTTCAGTCAGGAGGAGGTCGGCGGCACGGCCGAGGTGGTGACCCTGGACGGGCTCACACCGACCATCCGGGCAAAGGTCAAGGAGCTGGTGGACACCGGCGGTGGCGAGCTCGACGTCGCCGAGGCGGACATCATCGTCTCCGGTGGCCGCGGCCTCAAGGGGCCGGAGAACTTCGCGCTGATCCGCGAGCTCGCCGACGCCCTCGGCGGGGCGGTCGGCGCGTCGCGCGCGGCCGTCGACGCCGGCTGGATCCCGCACAAGCACCAGGTCGGCCAGACCGGCAAGGTGGTCAGCCCGTCGCTTTATGTCGCCTGCGGCATCTCGGGCGCCATCCAGCACCTCGCCGGGATGAGCTCATCGAAGGTGATCGTGGCGATCAACAAGGATCCCGACGCGCCGATCTTCAAGATCGCCGACTACGGCGTCGTGGGCGACCTGTTCGACGTCATCCCGCCGATGGTCGAGGAGGTCGAGAAGCTCGCTGGTTAGCTTCGACAACTACTCTTCTCCGAAAGTGACCACGGGCCCGCGACGGGCCCGTGGTCACTTTCGGAACCTGGTGAGCATTCAGGATTTCCTTCGCTCGGAATATCCGACGACGTCGTCGGGCCTGCCGGAAACGGTGATCCTGCCCTCGACCTCGCTGCCTTCGGCGGCGACGATCTGCGCCGCCTCGATCTCCGCCTCGACCCGGCAGGTCGCGCGGAGATCGATCTTACCGGTGGCGCGAACGCTGCCGATGAGGGTCCCCTCGACGACCATGTCGGTCACCACGAGCTCGCCGGAAATCCGGCTCTCCGGCCGCAGCCAGACCAAACCTTCGACGATGAGCGTGCCCGAAAAGACACCGTGGATGTCGAGATTGTCGGCGCCGTGCCACGTGCCCTCGAGGTTTGCACCCGGCCCGATCACACTGTCGAGCGCCGCCGACGGATCGGTGAATCGTCGGCGCGGTTCTCGGGCTCGAGGCTCGGCGCCGGGCGCGACTGGGTCGGGAGGCGACATGTGCAGCGTCGAGGATAGCTCAACCCGGCTCCGGTACCGAGCGCCCGTTGCGACAGATTCGCGCCGCCGTGGTATCCTTCGCGCCCAGTGTGCGCCGAGCCCGCACGTCGCTTGAACCGCGCGGAGTGTGGTCTGAATCCCGGGCGCCGGAGGCCCTTTGGACCTGCAGACACTCATCCTGAATCTCCAGCACTACTGGGCCGAGCACGGCTGCGTCCTCCAGCAGCCCCTCGATCTCGAGGTCGGTGCCGGCACGATGCACCCGGAGACCTTTCTCCGGGTGCTCGGTCCGGAACCGTACCGCGTGGCCTATGTTCAGCCGTCGCGGCGTCCCGCCGATGCCCGGTACGGCGAGAACCCGTTCCGCCTCGGCCGCCACCTCCAACTTCAGGTGATTCTCAAGCCGTCGCCGGACGACGTTCAGGAGCTGTATCTGCAATCGCTGCGCGCGCTCGGTATCGATCCCGCGGTGCACGACATCCGGTTCGAGGAGGACAACTGGGAGTCGCCGACGCTCGGCGCCTGGGGGGTCGGCTGGCAGGTGCTGCTCGACGGCATGGAGGTGACTCAGTTCACCTACTTCCAGCAGGCGGGTGGGATCGAGCTCAAGCCGATCGCGGCCGAGCTCACCTACGGCCTGGAACGGATCGCCATGTTCCTCGCGCGCAAGGACTCGATCTACGACATCCAGTGGGGCGGCGGGCTGACCTACGGCCAGGTCCGACTGGAGGACGAGCGGGAGTCCTCGGCCTGGGGTTTCGAGGTGGCGAACGTCGACGTGCTGCGGCGCCACTTCGAGGACTGGGAAGCCGAGGCCGGACGCTGCCTCGACCGCGATCAGCCGCTCGTCATTCCGGCGCTCGAGGCCGCGCTCAAGATGTCCCACCTGTTCAATCTGATGGACGCGCGCGGTGCGGTCTCCGTGACCGAGAGAGTCGGGCTCATCGGTCGTGTGAGGAAGCTCGCGATTCGGGCTGCGAAAGGGTATGTGGCGCGCCGACAGGAGCTCGGCCACCCGCTGCAACCGGCTCACGGTGAGGTCGGCTGATGGCGACCTTCGCACTCGAGGTTCGAACGGAGGAGATTCCGGCCAATGCGCTGCCAGGTGCACGCCGGCAGCTCGCTGACGGGCTGGCGCGCGGCCTGGATGACGCCGGTTTCGCCGGGCTGACCGTGCTCGCGATGTCGACCAGCCGGCGGCTCATTGCGGTGGTTCGCGACCTTCCCGAGCGGCAGGCCGACCGGACCGAGCGGCTGACCGGTCCGCCGATCCGGATCGCGTACACCGAGGACGGGTCGCCGACCAAGGCGGCCGAGGGCTTCGCCGCCAAGGCCGGGGTCGCGGTGGCCGATCTCGAGACCGAGACCACCGACAAGGGCGAGTACCTCGCGGCGACGGTGTGCCACCCGGGCCGACCGACCGGGGATCTACTGGCCGAGATCGTCCCCACGGTGCTGTCGGCGATGCGATTCCCGAAGATGATGCGCTGGGGCGTCGGTGAGTACTTCTTCGTCCGGCCCGTGCACGGGCTGGTCGCGTTGCTCGACGACCGGATCCTCGACCTGGAGTGCTTCGGCCGAGCCGCAGGGCGGACGACCGTCGGCCATCGGGTGCACGCTCCCGGGCCGATCGAGGTATCGAACGCCGATCAGCTGGACACCCTGCTTGCCGACAACGACGTCCTGATCGATCCGGAGGATCGGCGCCGAGTGCTCGAGGAGCGGGCCGCCGAGCTGGCCGCCGAGGTCGGCTGCCGGGTCCACCGCGATGTCGAGCTGGTCGCGGAGCACGTCGAGCTGGTCGAGTACCCTGGTCTGCTGCGCGGCGCGATCGCCCCCGAGCACCTCGACCTGCCGCGCGAGGTCGTGATCACGACGTTGCGGTACCACCAGAAGTGCCTCGTTCTGGAGCATCCCGACGGCGAGCTGGCACCCCATTTTCTCGCGGTGATCGACCGCAAAGACGACCCCGAGGGTCTGGTTCGCCAGGGCAACGAGTGGGTCATCGGCGCCCGGCTCGCCGACGCCAGGTTCTTCTTCGACGAGGATCGGAAACGGCCGATGGCCGAGCTCGCGAAGGGTCTCGACCGACTCGAGTTCCACCGTGTCCTCGGCTCGGTCGGGGCCAAGGCCGACCGAACCGGCGAGCTCGCGGCGGGGCTCAACGAGGCGCTCGGTCTCGGGCTCGACGAGGACGAGCTGCGCCGCGCGGCGCACCTGGTCAAGACCGATCTGCTGACCAACATGGTGGTCGAGTTTCCCGAGCTGCAGGGCGTCATGGGCGGCCACTACCTGCGTCTCGAGGGGGCCGACGACGCCGTCTGGACCGCGGCCCGCGACCACTACCGGCCGTCCGGCTTCGATGGCGGTCTGCCGGAATCCGACCTCGGCCGCCTGCTCGGCGTCGCCGACCGGCTCGACACGATCGTCGGGCTGTTCGGCGTCGGCGAGCAGCCGACCGGCTCGAAGGACCCCCTCGGGCTGCGGCGTGCCGCCCAAGGGGTGGTCAAGATCGTCGCCGAGGCCGGCTGGGGCCTGGATCTCGAGGCGGCGGTCGTCGCGGCGGTCGCGACGTTCGACGGTCGGCTCGAGGCCGCGGACAACGACACGGTCGCGACGGTCGGTCAATTCTTGGCGGACCGGGTGCGGCGCTACCTGACCGACGTGGTTGGCGTCGACGGCGACGCTGCCGACGCGGTGATGGCCACCGGCTGGTCGGATCTGCCCGAGCTGGTCGCGCGGGCCCGCGCCCTCGACGCGGTGCGCGGGTCGGAGCGGATGCGCGCCCTGTCACTTGCGTTCAAGCGCGTCAAGAACATCACCGAGGAGGCGGTCTCGGGCGAGGTCGACCCGGCGCGCTTCGAGCAGGACGAGGAGCGCGAGCTCCACGACGCGGCGGAGGTTTTCGCCGGCAGGCTGCGAGAGTGCGTCGACGCCAGACGCTTCGATGATGCCTTCGCCGCGATGGGCGAGCTCGCCGAGGTCCTCGACCGGTTCTTCGTCGAGGTGCTGGTGATGTGTGATGACGACCGTTGTCGCACCAACCGGGTCGCGCTCCTGACTCGACTCAGAAACGATTTCATGACCCTCGCGGACCTCTCCAGGCTGCAGGTCGATGGAGGCAATCAGTGAACGACACAAAGTACGTCTACTCGTTCGGCGGCGGCTCGGCCGATGGCCGATCCGACATGAAGAACCTGCTCGGTGGCAAGGGCGCTAACCTGGCCGAGATGGCCAATCTGGGCATCCCCGTGCCAGCCGGCTTCACCCTCACCACGGACGTCTGCACCTACTTCTACGACCACGAGCGGAGCTACCCGTCGAGCCTCGAGGCCGAGGTCGACGCGGCCATGGCCAAGGTCGAGGAGATCATGGGAACGACCTTCGGCAACGTCGACAACCCGCTGCTGGTGTCGGTCCGCTCGGGCGCGCGGTCGTCCATGCCCGGCATGATGGAGACCGTGCTCAACGTCGGTCTGTGCTCGGCGACGCTGCCCGGGCTGATCGCCAAGACCGGCAACGAGCGCTTCGTGTACGACGCCTACCGCCGGCTGATCACCATGTACTCCGACGTCGTCATGGAGAAGGCCGCCGGGATTGAGCCCGAGGAGGGGCAGGGAATCCGCCAGCGCCTCGATCGGATGCTCGAGGCGAAGAAGCGGGCGAACGGTGTCGAGACCGACGCCGAGCTGAATACCGAGGCGCTCAAGGAGCTGGTCGAGGAGTACAAGGCCACCATCAAGGAGGTCCTCGGTACCGAGTTTCCGGACGACGCGCGCGACCAGCTGTGGGGCGGCATCGGCGCGGTCTTCGCGTCGTGGAACGGGAAGCGGGCCGTCTCCTACCGCCGCATCGAGGGTATCCCCGACGACTGGGGCACCGCGGTCAACGTCCAGGCGATGGTGTTCGGCAACATGGGCGATGACTCCGCCACCGGGGTCGCCTTCACCCGCAACCCGGCGACCGGTGACAACAAGTTCTACGGCGAGTGGCTGCCCAACGCCCAGGGCGAGGACGTGGTGGCGGGGATCCGCACCCCCAACCCGCTCAACGAGGACACCAAGAACGAGCAGAACGAGCACCTGCCGTCGCTCGAGGTGGCGATGCCCGAGGTCTATGAGCAGCTGTTCGGAATCCGTAACCAGCTCGAGCATCACTACCGGGACATGCAGGACATCGAGTTCACGATTCAGGACGGACGGCTGTGGATGCTCCAGACCCGGGTCGGCAAGCGCACCGGTACGGCCGCGCTCAACATGGCCATGGACATGCTGTCCGAGTCCCTCATCGACGCCCAGACCGCGGTGATGCGGCTCAAGCCAGAGCAGCTCGATGAGCTGCTTCACCCGATCGTCGATCCCGAGGCCGAGGCGAGCGCCGACGTCATTGCCAAGGGGCTGCCCGCCGGGCCCGGCGGCGCCCACGGCCAGGTCGTCTTCTCGGCCGACGCTGCGGTCCAGTGGGCCAAGGCCGGCAAGAAGGTGCTGCTCGTGCGCGAGGAGACCAACCCCGAGGACGTCGAGGGAATGCGCGCCGCGGTCGGCATCCTGACCGGTCGCGGCGGCATGACCTCGCACGCGGCGCTGGTCGCGCGGGGCTGGGGCAAGTGCTGTATCGTCGGCGCCGGGGCGCTCGACATCGACGTCGTCGGCAGGACCATCAAGGCCGGCGGCCGGACGTTTTCCGAGGGCGACGAGCTGACCCTCAACGGCACCCGCGGTCTGGTCTACGCCGGCGAGCTGCCGATGATCGACGCGACCGAGAATCCGCGCTTCGTCGACTTCATGAATCTGGCCGACGAGATCCGGGCGATGAAGGTCCGGACCAACGCCGAAACACCGGACGATGCGCGCACCGCGATCGACTTCGGCGCCGAAGGTATCGGTCTGTTCCGCACCGAGCACATGTTCTACGGCAAGGGCTCCGAGCAGCCGTTGTTCATCCTGCGCAAGATGATCATGGCGGGCTCCGAGTCCGAGCGGCGGGCGATCCTCGACGAGCTGTTCCCGTTCGTCAAGCGCGACATGAAGGCGACCCTGGAGGTCATGGGCGAGCGCCCGGTGACCTTCCGGCTGCTCGATCCGCCGCTGCACGAGTTCGTGCCGCAGAACGACGCCGAGCGGGCCGAGCTCGCGGACGCGCTCGGGATCTCCGCCGACGAGCTCAACCGGCGCGCCGACGAGCTGCACGAGCTCAACCCGATGATGGGCCACCGCGGCGTCCGGCTCGGGGTCACCTTCCCCGAAATCTCCGAAATGCAGTTCCGGGCGGTCTTCGAGGCGACCGCCGAGCTGCACGACGAGGGCAAGCCGGCCTTCCCCGAGATCATGGTGCCCGTGACCTGTGCCAAGGCCGAGCTCGACGTCCAGCTCGAGCTGGCGAAAGCGGTCCACGCCGAGGTCTGCGACAAGTACGGCGTCGACGAGATCGACCACCTGTACGGCACGATGATCGAGATCCCGCGCGCCGCGCTGACCGCCGACGAGATCGCCGAAACCTGCCAGTTCTTCAGCTTCGGCACCAACGACCTGACGCAGATGACCTTCGGCTTCTCGCGCGACGACATCGGCGGCTTCCTGCCGGACTACCTGGACAAGGGCATTCTGGCCGTCGATCCGTTCCAGGTACTCGACCGGGACTCGGTCGGCGTGCTGGTACAGACCGGTATCGACAAGGGCCGGTCGACCCGCCCGAAGCTCAAGGTCGGGATCTGCGGCGAGCACGGCGGCGAGCCGAACTCGGTCGAGTTCTGCCACCTGGTCGGGATGGACTACGTCAGCTGCTCGCCGTTCCGGGTGCCGATCGCCCGGTTGGCTGCGGCCCAGGCACAGA
>JASFPU010000159.1:0-7074 GCA_050115855.1 Holophagae bacterium | reverse complement strand
TTGCCGCACAGTCCGGGGCCGTAGTAGACAATCTTGGCGTTGAGCTTGCGCAGCGCATAATTGAAGAAGACCATTGCCGCCCCTAACTCCTTCGTCCTCTAATCATAACCCGAAAAGGAACGCCCTCCAAGGAGAATGCGTCGCGCATCACATTCTCCATATATCGGGTCCAGGAGAAGTGGGGTTGGCGGTCCAGATTCGTGAACAGCACGAAGCCCGGTGGGCGGTTGTGGACCTGTGTGCAGTAGTAGAGCTTGGGGTGCCGGGCGCCGGCGGTCGACGGCGGATTTCGGTCGAACGCGCGTCGGACCACCCGGTTGAGCTCGGTGGTCGGCACCCTGAGGCGGTGGGCGCCGTGGACCGTTGTCATCGCCGGGAAGAGGCGGTGGACGCCCTTACCGGTGAGAGCCGAAACGAAGACCCGGGGCGCGGCACGGATGAACTTGAGCTGGGAGTCGATCGCGTCGTCCAGACCGGCCCTCGCCGCCTCCCGATCGGTGACGAGATCCCACTTGTTGACGACCAGCACCAGCCCGCGGCCGGCCTCCCAGGCGTAACCGGCGACGTGGCCGTCCTGTCGGGTCACGCCTTCGACCGCATCGATCAGCAGCAGGCAGATCTCCGCCCGCTCGAGGTGGCGTCGGGCCACCACCACCGACAGCACCTCGGGGCCCTTGTCGGTCCGACCCTTGCGCCGGATACCCGCCGTGTCGACGAATCGAAAGCGGGCTCCGTCGACATCGCAGATCACGTCGACCGCATCCCGTGTGGTGCCCGGCACCTCGCTCACCAGCACCCGCGAGTCGCCGACCAGCCGGTTGACCAACGACGACTTGCCGACGTTCGGCCGGCCGATGACCGCGACGTGGATCTCGTCACGCTCGGTCGTTACGACCGGCTCGCGCTCGACGTCATCCGTCGGCAGGGCGGCCTCCACGGCGGCCCACAGATCATCAATCCCGGTGCCGTGCTCGGCCGACACCACCACCGGCTCACCGTGGCCGAGCTGGTAGAGCTCGTGGGCCTGGAGCTCGACATTCCGGCGGTCGGCCTTGTTGGCGACGACGACGACGGGCACGCCGAGCGTGCGCAGAAAGGCCGAGATGTCGCGGTCCTCCGGGATCGGCCCAGCCTCACCGTCGAGCAGGAAGAGCACGACATCGCCGCTCGCGATCGCCGCCTCGGCCTGGCTCCGGATGAGGGGCACGAATCGATCCTCGTCCTCCAACAGCAAGCCGCCGGTGTCGACCAGCGTGACGCTGCCGCCGGTCGGGCGCTCGGCCTCGCCGACGATCCGGTCGCGGGTGACCCCGGGCAGGTCGTGGACGAGGGCGCGGCGGCTTCGGGTCAGACGGTTGAACAGCGTTGACTTGCCGACGTTCGGCCGTCCGACGATCACGACGACCGGCTGTCGGCTCACTCGCTCTCCTCGGCCGCGTCCGGGTTCGAACCGGTGTCCCGTTCGACGATGTGCCGTCCGATGACCAGCCACTCGCCCTCGATTTTCCGGAGCTGGATCAGCGTCGTCTGGACCGAGCCTTCGGTACGACCCTTCTCTCGTCCGGTGAGCGCGTCGAAGCGGACCACGTCCCAGACCTCGACCAGAGCCACCGATGCATTGACGTCGCGGAAGATGTCGATACCGGTGACTTCGATGCCGACCAGGGTCGCCTCGACGCGATCTCCGGTGTTGGCGAGATCCCTGATCAGATTCCGGACGTTCCGAACCTCGACCGGGCTCGCGTGGCCCTCGAGATGGCTGAGATCGAGGGTCGAGTACGTCTCAGCCAACGCCTCGAGGTACCCGCGGACGGCGGTTTCGACCGCGGCCCGCTGCTCGGGACTCGGCTCGGACGAGCCGCACCCGGCCGCGAGCAGGGCGAGCACGACGCCGGTCGCGACGGTGGTGCGAATGCGCAGCATTGCCAGTCTCATGACGACCTCCACCCAGTCCGACGACGGAAACCCATCCGGTTCCCGGTCACGACACCGGGTCGAGGATATCAAGATCCAGACTCACGACCACTCCGCCGGCGAGGATGGTCCTCGGTACAATCGGGCGTGTACCGGGAGGATGCGATGAAGGACACCGTCACCATCACCTGCCCCCACTGCGACACGTCCCTGGTGATCGACGTGCAGGCCGGCGTGGTCGTCAGTCACACGGCACCGGTCACGACTCGGGACAAGGTCGACTTCGACTCGCGACTCAAGCAGCTCGAGGCCGAGAAGGCTCGGTCGGCGGACCGGCTCGCCGAGGCCATGCGACACGAAAAGGACAAGGGACGGCTCATGGAGGACAAGTTCCGGTCGCTGATGGAGAAGGCGAAGGACGACGACGGCAGCAGACCGGTGCGGGATATCGACCTCGATTAGTTCTTCGTTTTGAGGCCTTAGTTTTGAGTTCCATCGCACATGGCCACCGGCGTCATGGAATCACCTTGCGATGGTAACTCGAAACTAAAAACTCAACACTCAAGACTCAAAACTGATGCGCCCCCGGAAAGCCGAGGGCGCATGCATGCGAGTCGTAGATTGAAGGTCGGGGTCAGGAGCTCTCGTCGTCGCCCGTGGTTTCTTCCGTCTCGGAACCGGGAACGGGCAGCCCCTGGCGCTCGAGCTCGTCGTCGATCACCGCGATGAAGGCCTCGAGCGGTTGCGCACCGGTCAGGATCCGACCGTTGATCGCGAAGCCCGGGGTACCCCGGATTCCGAACGAGTTGGCCTCGGCCATATCGTCGTCGATCAGGTCCTGGTGGGCGTTTGAATCGACGCACTCGGTGAACGCGTCGACGTCGAGCCCGAGTGTTCCCGCCTCGGTCACCAGGGTGTCGCGGCTGATGTTGTTCTTGTTCGCGAACAGCCAGTCGTGCAGCTCCCAGAACTTGCCCTGATCGCCGGCGCAGAGCGCCGCTTCGGCGGCCAGCCGCGCCTGCTGGTGCATCGGCAGCGGCAGGTTCTTGAAGACGTGAACCAGGGAGTCGCCGTAGCGCTCGACGAGCGCGTCGATCGTCGGCTGGGCCCGACCGCAGTACGGGCACTGGTAGTCGGTGTACTCGACCAGGACCACGGGAGCGTCGGCGGGACCACGCTTGGGGTTGGACGCCGTGATGACCGGCCTGACCCTGGGTGGAGTGAGGAGAATCTGAACGCCGGCGGCGTCGAACAGCCGCTGCTGCAGCTCGCTCTCCTTCTGGGTCCGCGCCTGCTGGCTCAGAAAGGCGACGATCTGCTGCCGTGCCTGTGCCTCGTCCGGAGGCAGCTGGCTCTTGTACTGGTCGTAGATCTGCTGGATCTGCTCATCGGTGGGCGGGGTGACCGCTTTGGTGACCTCCCGGTCCAGGTACTCCGCGCGGCTGATGCCCTCTTCGGCCGCCGCTTTGTCGACCAGCCGGTCGTAGATCATCTTTCGAAGCTGCTGCTCCTTGACCTGATAGATCTGCTGGTTGAGGCCGATCAGCTGACCGCCGGCGGCCTCCTCGACCTCACCGACGGTGATGACGTCATCGCCGATCCGTGCGGCGATCTCGGTGTCGTTGGGGGGGGTGTCGTTCGCCGGCTGCGCGCATGCGACCAGCGCGATCACCATCAAACCGCCGGCGAGAGTTCCTCGAATGAGAGTTTGCACGATGTGACTCCTTTGGCCACGTCGACGAGCCCTGGTCCGACGTGGGTCGATCGGCACACTATGGCGGGTACATGTCGCCGCGTCAACCGGAGACGTGCCGGTGGCGCGTCGCGACCGGCGTCACAGCCCGGCAACCGCCGCGTCGAGATCCTCGAGCTCGGGCATCAGGGTCACGCCGTCCGGCACGCGACCGACGTGGGCGGCACCGGCGCCACCGACCCAGAGCTCCGTGGTCGGCGGCAGCTGCCGACGCAGCTCGGCGATTGCCTCGCCGGTGCCGCCGTCGGCGCCGAAGATGCTGACCGACAGACCGACCGCGGCCGCGTCGAGCGCGTCGGCCGCCTCGACGATCTCGTCAACCGGCATGTGCGGTCCGAGCACCCGCACACGCCGCCCCGCCGCCACGACCGCGAGCGCCGCGATGTGCAGGCCAAGCCCGTGGAACTCCTCGGGCAGGGTGGCGAGCACCACCGGACGGCCGGTCGTGGCTCCGTCGAGGTTCGCGCGGAGCGCCCGCAGAACGTCCTCGACAACCTCGGAGAAGAAGTGCTCGTGACGGATTTCGATTCGACCTTGCGCCCACGCGTCACCGATCGCCGCGAGGAGAGGCGCAATGCGCTCGAGGATGAACAGCCGGACGCCGAGGTTCGACGCCTCGGCGATCAGGCCGTTGGCGAGGGCATCGCGGTCGAAACGGCGGCAGGCTTCGAAAACGCCGTCGATCATTGGCTCGGACAGGCCGGGCTCGACCTCCGGTTCGAAGGCGCCGCAGCTGCGCAACAGGTCTTCGAGCTCATCGCGCGACAGTGGCACCACGTCACCGGCCCGATAACCGCACTCCAACGCGGTGTGGATCAGGATCAGTTGCTGAACTTGATCCGATGGGTAACGCCGGTGACCGGAGTCGAGCCGCAGCGGCGACGGAAACCCGAACCGGCGTTCCCAAGCCCGCAGGGTGTGCTCGCCGATCCCGGTCCGTCGGGTGACCGCGCCCATGGGCCACAGCTGACCGTCGCCGCTCGCGATTGCGGGTTTTCCACTCGAGCCGTTGCTGGTCACGGTCGCTCCCCTCTCCATCCTACGCCTGATCGGCCTCACTGCGCCGCCAGCGCGTCACGCGGCGCAGACCTCGCGTGACTGAGCCGAACGGTAGCTGCGAATTACATCGTCGAGGTGCCACGTCGGCGTGAGCGCCAGGACGACCTGGACACCGGAGGTCGGCGTTCCGTCGAGTGTCCCCAGGGCAGCCGCTTCATGTTCGGACGTCACGACCAACGCGCGTGTGCAGCCCGCAAAGCGCGCGGCGACGGCCGCGTCACGCAGCGCTGGGGTTTTTCCATCGACCCCGGCACTGGTCACGAACACGCCGAGCTCGTCCTCGAGCCGCTCGACGAGCGCCGACAGGTCGGCGTCCCACAGAGACCGTTTCGCCGGCGTCCGGAGCACGATCAGCGCCGGCTCGGTCATCGCTCTCCCAAACGGATTTCGCCCTGTCATCTGAAGCTCTCCTTCCGACCAACGACTCGTGCCTCAAAGTTCAGGCAATCAATTATTTCGGTTCGATCTCCATGTCGTCGTCCGGCGAGGCCAACGCGACGAAAAACGAGAAATATTCCTCACCCTGCCCCCGTTGCTCGCGACATGAACTCCCTCGTCCCCGCCGATCGTCTGCACACGCTGAACGCAGGCGACGTCCGACCCGACGCCGGGCACGTCGTGTACTGGATGACAGCCGCCCGGCGGACCCGTTTCAACTTCGGTCTGCAGCGAGCGGCCGATTGGTCGCGCGAGCTCGGTCTGCCGTTGGTCGTGCTCGAAGCCCTGCGGTGCGACTACCCGTGGGCGAGCGACCGGCTCCACCGCTTCGTGCTCGACGGCATGGCGGACAACGTCCAGCGCTGGCGCGATCGGGGTATCGCCCACCTGTGTTACGTCGAGGACGACCGGGGCGCCGGCTCCGGCTTGCTCGCGGCGCTCTCGGCCGACGCCGCCGTCGTCATCACAGACTGGTATCCGACGTTCTTCATTCCGCGCATGCTCGACGCCGCCGCGCGGGTGGTTTCGGTGCGTCTCGAGTCGGTCGACTCCAACGGGCTCATCCCGCTTCGGTCGACCGACGGCGAGTTCGCCACCGCCTACGCGTTCCGCCGGCACGTACAGAAGACGCTGCTCGACCACCTCGATCGTCTGCCGCTCGAGGACCCGCTGGCCGAGGACCTACCACGGGGTTCGGGTCTTCCCGCGGCCGTTGTCGACCGCTGGCGACCGGCCAACGAGGCCCTGTTCGACGGCAACGACGCCTCCGTCGCCGGGCTGCCGATTGATCACTCGGTGTCGATCGTCGGCCTCCGCGGCGGTGAGATCGCGGCCCGAAGACGGCTCAGCCGCTTCGTCCGCACGCTCTTGAGCGGCTATGCCGACCGCCGCAACCGGCCCGAAGAGGACGCAACCAGCGGTCTGTCCCCCTATCTCCACTTCGGCCACGTCTCGGCGCACGAGGTGTTTCTCGAGGTCGTCCGATCGCAACGCTGGTCCGGAGACGACGTGACGCCACCGGCCAATGGCCGGCGGGCCGGCTGGTGGGGCCTGAGCGAATCGGTGGAGGGGTTCCTCGATCAGCTGGTCACGTGGCGCGAGCTGGGCTACCAGTTCTGCCACCACCGGCCCGACCACGAACGCTGGAGCTCCCTGCCCGACTGGGCTCGACGGACCCTCGACGAGCACGCGGGCGACCCGCGCGACCACGTCTACGACGTCGAGCGGTTCGAGGCGGCGGACACCCACGACGAGCTGTGGAACGCCGCCCAGACCCAGCTCGTCCGCGACGGTACGATCCACAACTACCTGCGGATGCTGTGGGGCAAGAAGATCCTCGAGTGGACGGCCGATCCGAGGCAGGCGCTCGACGTCATGCTCGAGCTCAACAACAAGTACGCCCTGGACGGCCGAGACCCGAACTCGGTGTCCGGCATCTTCTGGGTGCTCGGTCGGCACGACCGCCCGTGGGGCCCGGAGCGACCGATCTTCGGTAAAGTGCGGTACATGTCGAGCGACAACACCAGGCGGAAGATGTCGGTCTCCGGCTACCTGAAACGCTACGGCGATGCGGGAGCGACGGCGTGAGAATCCTCGTCACCGGTGCCACGGGCTACATCGGCGGACGTCTGGTGCCGCGGCTGCTCGAGCGTGGGCACAGCATCCGGGTCATGGTGCGCGACCCGGCACGGGTCGCGGGGCGCGCCTGGGCGAACAACGTCGAGGTGGTCCGGGGAGACGTCGAGCAACCGGAGACCCTCGGTCCCGCCGTCGAGGATGTCGATGCCGCCTACTATCTGATCCACCTGATGGGCAGCGGCCGCGACTTCGTCGAGCGCGACCGGGCCGCGGCGCAGAACTTCGCCGCCGCCGCCCGACACCTCGACCGCGTCATCTACCTCGGTGGTCTG
>JASFPU010000158.1:0-7080 GCA_050115855.1 Holophagae bacterium | reverse complement strand
GTGCCACGGCGAGTAGCGAGGTCCAGGGCAGCGACCCGAGCAGGTTCAACACCTGGGCGTTGTTCAGCCCCGGGAAGCCCGCGAGCGTCTCGCGCACCGCCCGTGTCGCGAGGCGTTGCCGGTCGGCGGCAACGAGCTCGGCGATCTGCGGAGTGCAGAACGGGCTCCGGAGCACGGCCAACGTGGCGAAATCATCGAGCCCTCCGTTCCGGACGAGCTCGAGGAGCTGCCGCGACGATAGATCGGCGATTCGGGTCACACTCTCATGGTAGGTCGGACGGCTCCGATGCGACGAACGGGTCCGTGGTTTCAACAGACGTTTGACACGAATCGAGCACGCCGAGCATCACCCGAACCCGCTGCCGCAGACGCATCACCTCGAGACCGGCGAGCTCGGCCTCGCCTTTCGGCAGACGTCGGACGGCGTGCTTGCGGAAGGCGAGTCGCGTGAGCAGTCGCGCGAGCACGGTGCGTTCTCGCCGCGACGGCCACCACTCGGACCGGATCCGACGACGGTAGTACGGAATGACCTCCGCAACCCACGCCGGCACGACATCGAGCTCGACCTCCTCGGACAGCTCGGTACCGAGGATCCGCTGCTCGGAGCGGAGAAACAGCGCCAACGCGACGACGTACAGCGCATAGAGGGCCACAACGACGATCAACCAGCGGGCCGGCGCCGTCGTCGCCGAGGCGTCGCCGAGCCGCAGCAGCAGCACGTTCCAGCCGCCGTGGATCAGCACCGCTCCGGACAACCCTGCAAGCCCCCAGGCGAAGCGGTCCAGGGACCGTCGCGACAGGTAGGCGAAGCCGAGGCAGCCGCCGAGGGTCGCCGACGAGACAGCGTGGATCCCGGCCGCGAGCGCTGTGCGAACCAGCACGACCACCAGGGTGCCGTCGATCGGCGTCGCCTGGGCGCCGACGATCGTGTACACGAGGTTCTCGGTCGCGGCGAACCCGAGACCCGCCGCGGTGCCGTACACAACGCCATCGGTCGGGTTGTCGAACTCTCGAGACAGCAGGATGACCAGCCCGATCCCAAGCGCCTTCGCGATCTCCTCGACCAGCGGACCAAGCCAGCCGGCAAGGCTCGACATCGAAACTCCGAGACCGGGTCCGAGGGCCGAGCAGCAGACCACGGCGAGCACGGGCGCCGCGAGCGCACCCCAGGCAAAGACGCCGGCGACGAGCTGCAACGGCTCTCGGTCGTACCGATCGAACCACCACACGGCGGCGACCACGGCGACCAGCAACCCGGTGGAGAGAACCAGCGCGATGAACAGGGCGGCGATGTCGAACTGGGTCACGGCACGATGAAGTCGTGACTGTCGACCGGGTGAGCGACGAAGTGGAGACGGCTCGACTCGACGTCCCGCTGAATCTGGGCCATGAGCTGAACCGTCGACGGGAAGCTCCGCTCATCGCGCAGCCGCTGAACGAAAAACAACCGCACGCGCTCGCCGTAGACGTCTGCGGCGAAATCGAGCAGATGGGTCTCGACGGTGACGATCGAGTTCTCGTACACCGTCGGTCGGGTGCCGATGTTGGTGACCGAGGCGAAGGTGTGGTCGAACGACGGAATGTGAACCGCCGTGATGTACACCCCGGACCCGGGCACCATCTCGTTCTCGACCTCGATGTTGAGTGTCGGAAAACCGAGCTTTCGGCCGAGCCGCTTGCCCTCGAGCACCGAGCCGTCGATGAAGACGTGGCGGCCGAGCATCTGCCGAGCCTCGTCGACGCTGCCGTCCTCGACCGCCTGTCGGACCCGGGTCGACGACACGACGCCGCCGGCCGCTTCGACGATCGGCGCAGCGGCGGCCTTGAAGCCGAGCTCGCGGCCCATCCGTTCGAGCAGCGCGACGTCGCCGCCCCGATCGGCGCCGAACCGGAAGTTGGCACCGATGTAGACCTCGCGGATGGCCAGCCGATCGACCAACACGTCGGTCACGAAGTCCTCGGCGGACATCCGCGCCTGACGGTGGGTGAAGGGCAGCACCATCGCGACCTCGATGCCGGTGCGCGCGATGAGCTCGAGCCGCTGATCGAGGGTGGTCAGCAGCTTCGGCGCATGTTTCGGCCGCAGCAGCTTGACCGGGTGCGGGTCGAGGGTCATCGCCGCCGCCGCCGCACCCTGCTCGCGACCGAGCTCGGCGACGTAGCGGAGGATCTCCTGGTGACCGAGATGGACACCGTCGAAGTTGCCGATGCTGAGAACCGAACCGCGGGGAGGTTCGTCGGCGCCGAGCGGATCGCGGTAGATCTTCATCCGATCACCGGCAGGAAACGGTCGCCGACGGACGGCGGCCGCACGACGCGGCGCACCCGTCCGACGAGGTCGTACGGGTGAGCCTCGGTGATCTCGGCCTCGATCATCGAGCCGGGGCTGGCCACGCCGTCGTTGATGATCAGCCGACCGTCGATCTCGGGCGCCTGGCGGCGCAGCCGGCCCTCGGTCAGCAGCTCCATTTCGGGCAGTGGACCCGCGACCATCGCCGGCAGGACCCGTCCGACCAGTGTGTGGTTGATCGACATCGACACCGCCTGCTGGGCTTCGAGCACTCGATTCCGGCGTTCGACCTTGACCTCTTCTGGCACCGGATCGCCGAGCTCGGCGCCCGGGTTCTCCTCCTGCCAGGAGTAGGTGAACACACCGAGGTGGTCGAAACGCACCTGCTCGATGAACTCGACCAGTTCGTCGACCTCGGCCTCGCCCTCGCCCGGGAAGCCGACGATCACGGTCGTCCGCAGCGCCAACTCCGGCACCACCGACCGTGCTCGTTCGATGAGCCGGCTGTAGCTCCGGGCGTCGCCACCGCGCCGCATCGCCTTGAGCACCGATCGGCTCGCGTGCTGCAGCGGGATGTCCAGGTACGGCACGAAGCGTTCGTTGTCCGCCATCAGCTCGAACAGATCCTCGTCGAGCGTCGCCGGGTAGGCGTACAGGAACCGAATCCACGGAACCTCGGTTTCGTCGAGCAGCGCACGGATCAGCCTGTACAGGCCGTGCTGAACGCCGAGGTCCTCGCCGTAACGGGTGGTGTCCTGGGCGATGAGCACGAGCTCGTGGACGCCGGCCCGATCGAGCCGGCGCGCCTCAGCGACGAGGTCGCCGAGCGGTCGCGACCGGAAGTCGCCGCGCATCGCGGGGATATGACAGAAGGAACACGGGTTGCCGCAGCCCTCGGCGACCTTGAGATAGGCGTACCCATTGGTCGACACCAGGCGGGGGTTGGCGTGGTCGTAGAGCCGCACCGCGCCGCGCTGGTCCGGAACGTGCGCGGCGAGCTCGCCCCGGACCGCCGCGGTCACCCGCTCGAGCTCATCGAGGCCGATGAAGCTGTCGATCTCCGGAATCTCCCGCTTGAGCTCATCGGCGTAGGCCTGGGCCATGCACCCCGCGACCACGAGCCTTCGCACCCGGCCCGTCTTCTTGGCCTCGACCACGTCGAGGATCGAATCGATGGACTCGGCCTTGGCGTCGGTGATGAAGCCGCAGGTGTTGACGACCACGACGTCGGCCTCGGCCGCGTCCGCGGTGACGCGCACTCCATCCGCCTGCAGGCGACCGAGCATGACCTCGCCGTCGACCAGGTTCTTGGCGCAGCCGAGACTGATCATTCCGACCGTGACCTCACGGTCGACGTCTCGTGTCGGTTTGGCTCGGCTGCTGGTCATCGGTCCTCCAGGGCGGAGATTCTACCATTCGAGGAATGCGTGACTGACCCGGACGGGATGCAGACTTCCGGACTCGGGCGGGCCTCCCGAGCCCCGCCCGATTCCGGAAAATCCGAGTGTCAAAGGTGCTCGATGATCGCTTCGGCGGCGCGACGGGAGGCGCCTGGCGGTCCGAGCGAGTCGCGGACCCGGACCAGACCGGACCGTTGGGTTTCGAGTCCGTCCGCCAGCACGAGGCGTGTGGTTTCGGCGAGCCGGTCCGGTGACCAGTCGTGCTGGATGAGCTCGGGGGCGAGCCGTCGACCGGCGATCAGATTGACCAGACCGACGTGGTCGATGCGGACCAGGTGCTTGGCGACTGCGTATGACAGTGGCTGGAGCCGGTACCCGATGATCATCGGCACGTCGAGCAGTGCACACTCGAGGGTCGCGGTTCCGGACGCCGTCCAGGCGAGCGGTGCCGACGCGAGCTCGGAGCGCCGGGCGCGTCCGACGACCCGGCGGAGACGAGGGTCGACCGCCTCACCCGCGAGCACACGATCGATTGCCTTTCCCACTCCTGGAGCTTCGATGAGCACCGCGTCCGTGACGCTGTCACCGTCGAGCGACTTAAGGGCGCGGAGCATGGTCGGCAGCAGGTGCTGCACCTCCATGCCACGCGACCCGGGGAGCAGTGCAAGGCGGCCCGGGACCGCGTCGAGGGGCACGCACGGAGGGCCATCTGCGGCGACGTCGTCGACCAGTGGATGGCCGACATAGCGGGCGCGAACGCCGTGCTCGCGGTAGAAGTCGACCTCGAACGGCAGCAGACAGAGTACCTCGCGCGCGAGACGTCGGACGACCCGGACCCGACCGCGGCGCCACGCCCAGAGCTGGGGCGAGACGTAGAGCACGACCGGAACGCCGATCCGACGCAAACGCGCGGCGAGCCGGAGGTTGAAGTCCGGCGAGTCGACCAGCACGGCGAGGGCCGGTCGGCGGGACCGGGCCTCCGCGACCAGCCGGTGCATCACGCCGCGGATCCGTGGTAGCTCGCGCAGCACCTCGATCAGCCCCATGTGGGCGAGCTGGTCGGTTGTCGCGATGCACGACAGTCCATTCGCGGCAAGCCGGTCGCCGCCGACGCCGAACGCGGAAAGGCCCGGCGCCATCGTTCGCAACGCCGCTAGGAGGTTGCCGGCGTGGATGTCACCGGACACCTCGCCAGCGACGATCATCAGCGTCGCGCTCATCTCCGAATCCGGGCCGCGGCGTTGGTGGCAAGCGAGATCGCGACGACGCTGATCGCCGCCCCGAGGCCATTGGCAACGAGGTCGACCAGCTCGGTCGAACGCGCCGGCTGGAGCAGCTGAAGAGCCTCGGTGGCCGCACCGAAGGCGACCGCGCCGGTCAACCCCGCGCGGGCTCGTGACCGCGTCGTGGCGGTGGCGGGAACCGCCCAGAAGAGCAGCCCAGCCTGGATCCCGTATGCGACGGCGTGGGCAAGCCAGTCGGGAACCGACGGCCCGATGGTCAACGGGCCCGGAGGCACCACCGCGAGGGCCGCGAGCACGGCCGCGTAGATCGCGTTGACGATCCACCGGACCGCGATTGGGGGACACGGCCGGTGATCGCTGCGCACGACGCTGCGGCCGCTCGCATCGGTCGCGCCGGAGACCCCGCTCGACCGACGCACCGTCAGGGGAACGGGTACATGAGCCATCCGAGGAGGACCGCACCCAGCACCATGATCAGGAAGGTCTTGAGGAACAGGCGCCAGCGCCCGGCACGGTCGCTGCGCCACAGGAAGGCAAAAAAGACCCCGACCAGGAACGCGTGCCAAACGAGCAGGAGAAAGTGGTCCATGTCAGTTTTTGTCGCCGCGCGCGATGTCGTGAACGTCGAGCACCACGAGCAGGTTCATCAGCCCGCCGGTGTAGAGGAATGCTTTGCCGTAGAAGAAGCCGGCCGCGACCGGGTCGCCGCCTCCATGAAGGGTGTACGGAAAGCCGGCGCTGAAGATCCCGTCGAGGCCGTTGACCCAGAGCAGACGCAGGAGATAGAGCACGCCGTTGCCGAGACAACCGAACGTGAAGAACCACGACAGCGGGTTGTTCTGACTCGGGACTGCCAGCTCACCGTCGAGCAGCACGCCGGTCGTGAACGACGCCAGCACCAGCAGCGCGAAGACGATGGCGCGCACCGGTTTCCCGAGCAACCAGTGCCCGAGACCAGGCACCAGCCACGCCGTCAGGAGCAACAGCTTGGAGACCGGGCGCGACGACTCCGACTCGGCTTCCTTCGAGCTTCCGGACGAGCCCTTGTCGGGATCCGCGGTCACGACCGATCACCCTCGGTCACTGGTGCAGCAGCTCTTCGCGCAGGTGCTTGCCTGGCTTGAAATAGGGGATCTTCTTGGGCGGAACGTGGACCTTCTCTCCAGTCTTGGGGTTGCGTCCGGTCCGCTCGTCGCGCTGGCGGATCCGAAACGACCCGAAGCCACGAAGCTCGACCTTCTCGTCCTGGTGCAGCGCGCCGACGATGCTGTCGAGCACGACCTGGACCACCTGATCGGCCTGTTTCCGCGGGATGTCCGCGCTTCCGGCAACCCGCTCCACGAGATCCGCCTTGGTCATCGTCATCTGTGAAATCCCCCGTCCTGTTCTGTGGTCAGCTTTCGCTGTCCGACGCCTTCTTCTTCTCGTCGTCCTCGTCTCCATCACCCGTTTCGGCGACCGATTCCTCGGCGCCTTCTTCGGCGCTCTCCGCCGTTTCCTCCGCCTTCTCCTCGGGAGCCTCGCCCGTCTCACCGGCCGCGTTCTCGGTGGCCTCGAGAATTTCCTCGGCCGCTTCTTCGACAGCCTCGGCCGTTTCCTCGACCGCGTCTTCGGCGGCTTCGACCGTCTGCTCGGCCGTTTCCTCGACCGCGTTCTCGGCGGCTTCGACCGTCTGCTCGGTCGTTTCCACGACAGCCTCGGCGGTCTCCTCAACCGCGTCCTCGGCGGCCTCGACAGTCTCCTCGGCCGTCTCCTCGACCGCCTCGGCCGTCTTTTCAGCCGCGTCCTCGGCGGCCTCAACTGCCTCGTCAACCGCGTCCTCAGCTGCTTCGACGGACTCTTCGGCGGCTTCCTCGGCCGGCTCGACCGTGTCCTCGGCGGTCTCCTCTTCCACGACGCCGACCGCCTTGAGGGCCGCAGCCATGGCCGTCTCGGCCGCCGGCGCCTCGTCCGCGGCGGTCGCCACCGCCTGGACCTCGTCCTGATCGACGCTGTGCATGGACAGACCGATCCGGTTCTCGTTCCAGTCGATACGGAGGATCCGGCAGGTCACGGTCTGACCCGGTGAGAACGTCTCGGCCAGCGTGAGCCCACCCTCGCGGTCGATCTCCGAGATGTGACATAGTCCCTCAACGCCGGGCGCGAG
>JASFPU010000157.1:0-7080 GCA_050115855.1 Holophagae bacterium | reverse complement strand
AGCTGACGGTCATTCTGATCAGCCATAACCACTACGATCATCTCGATGCGGCCTCGATCCGATCGGTGCCGCTTTCGGTTCCGGCGATCGTACCGGCGGGGCTCGGCCGGTGGATGCGGCGTCGACACCGCCGCGTCATCGAGCTCGAGTGGTGGCAGACGGTGCGCGAGGGCCAGCTCGACATCACGCTGGTGCCGGCCCGCCACTGGTCGCGCCGCGGGCTGGCCGACATCAACCGCAGCTGGTGGGGCGGGTTCGTGGTGCGCGCCGGCGAACACGCCGTGTACCACGCCGGCGACACTGCCGAGTTCACCGCCTTCGCCGAGATCGCGCGCCGGACCGGTCCGCTGCTCGCCGCGATGCTGCCGATCGGCGGCTACGACCCGCCGTGGTTCATGGAGCACCACCACCTCAACCCCGAGCAGGCCGGGCGTGCCTTCCTCGAGCTCGGCGCGCGGCGGCTGGTTCCGATGCACTGGGGGACATTCCAGCTCACCGACGAACCGCTCCGGGAGCCGCACGACCGGCTCCTGAGCTGGTGGCGGCGCGAGCTCGGCGATCCGGACGCCCGGCTGGCCGATCTGTCGGTCGGCGAGACGACCGTGCTGGGCGAGGGCCCGCCGTGATGTCGCGGGATGAACGGTTGGAGGCGACCGCCGCCGCGCTCGCGTTTCCACGCCGGGCGGGCAGCGACGGCAGCCGCCGGATCGTCCGACAGCTCGCCGACCGGCTCCGGGATCTGGGTTTCGAGGTCGCGGTCGAGTCGTTTTCGTACGACCAGCGGCCGGTCGAGCGGGCTCTGCGCTGGACGCTGATCGCGGCCGCGGTCCTGGTCGCGCTGGCCGCGTCCCTGGCGGCGGCTCGTCCGTGGTGGTCGGCAACGCTGCTCGCCGCCGGGTTCGGGTTGGGCGGGGCCCTCCTGGGCTGGGCGCCGTGGCTCGAGACGCTGTACCGTCGGCCCGGCGCGACCCGAACCGCCAACGTCATCGGTCGCCGCGCGGCGACGGCACCGCGCTGCCGGATCGTGCTCGTGGCCCACCACGACAGCAAGTCGCAGAGCCTGAGCCTACCGGCTCGGATGGCCGCCACGGGATGCGCGGTGGTCGGGGGGCTGGTGACCGCCGGGGCGGTCGGTGCGGCCCTCGTGCTCGGGCGTCTTCCGGTTCCGAGCTGGGTGGTGTGGGTCGCCGGCGCCGTGGGCTGCGCGTCGTTGATCGCCCTGGCGAGCATGACCTCGGGCAACGAGTCGCCGGGTGGGGTCGACAATGCGGGCTCGCTCGCCATCGTGCTGGCACTCGCCGAAATGGCCGACGAGCTGGCCGACGACGTGGAGCTGGTGGTGCTGTTCACCGGCGCCGAGGAGGACCACATGGTCGGTGCCATGCGCTGGCTCGACCGCCACGCCGACGAGCTCCGGCAGCCGCCGACCCACTGCCTGAACCTGGACGGTGCCGGCGCACCCGGTCGGACCGTGCTGATCACCCGCTTCGGGCTCGGCCGTCGGTTCGCACCCCACGTCGAGCGGGCCGCGGTCGCCGCGGCACGGGAGCTCGGTGAGCCGGTGCGCCGAATCGTGATGGCGCCGGCGGTCGGGATCGATGCGATCCCGTTCGCCCATCGGCGGATCGAGTGCCTCACCGTGTCGAGCGGTTCGCTCGGACCGGCGACCGCGTCGGTGCACTCGGCGAACGACGTCGCTGAGCACCTCGACGGCGCGACCATGCGACGCGTGCTCGACCTGGCCCGCGCGGTGATCCGCCGCCTCGCCGGCAGTTGAGCTCGATTCGCGATATCATCCAAACCGGCAACAGGAGGCGAACCATGCGCGTGTACGAGATTCAGGACAGCTTCGGAATGGACCATCTGCGCTCCGCCGAGCGGGACGATCCCGTCCCCGGTCCCGGCCAGGTGGCGCTCCGGATGCGTGCCGTGTCACTCAACTACCGTGACCTGATGACGGTGCGTGGGCACTACAACCCGCGTCAGCCGCTGCCGCTCGTGCCGTGCTCGGACGGCGTCGGCGAGGTCCGTGCCGTCGGTGATGGCGTGACCCGGGTGGCAGTCGGCGATCGCGTGGCGACGACGTTCTCGCAGACCTGGATCAGCGGGTCACCGACCACCGAAAAGCTGCGCGGCACGCTCGGCGGGCCATTCGACGGTACGCTCGCCGAGCGCATGGTCCTGGCCGAGGACGGTGTCGTACGCGTGCCCGAGCATCTGAGCGACACCGAGGCCGCGACGCTGCCGTGCGCCGCTTTGACCGCGTGGAGCGCGCTGGTCGAGCAGGGTTCGGTGACTGCGGGGGACACCGTGCTGGTCCAGGGCACCGGCGGCGTGTCGATCTTCGCCCTGCAGATCGCGCAGCTGCTGGGCGCACGGGTCATCGTCACGTCGAGCTCCGACGCCAAGGCCGAGCGGGCGCGCGAGCTCGGCGCCTGGCGGACCATCAACTACGCGGCGGATCCGGACTGGGGGAAGACCGCCCGCGGCATGACCGACGGCGTCGGCGTCGACCACGTCATCGAGGTCGGCGGCGCCACCACGCTCGGACAGTCGCTCAAGGCGGTTCGGGTGGGTGGTCAGGTGTCGGTGATCGGCGTGCTGTCGGGTGTGACCTCGGAGGTCAACATCGTTCCACTGCTGATGCAGCATGTCCGCCTGCAGGGCATCCTGGTCGGCTCGCGGGAGGGCTTCGAACGGATGAACCGGGCGCTCGCCATGCACCGGATGCGTCCTGTGGTCGATCGCGTCTTCGAGTTCGACCAGGCGCCGGACGCCTTCTCATACATGGCCTCGGCCCAGCACTTCGGCAAGATCTGCATCTCCATCAGTTCGTAGTCTTGAGTTTTGAGTTCCATCGCACATGGCTTCTTTCGCCATGGAATCACGCGGCGATGAAAATCGAAACTCAAGACTGAAAACTAAGAGCTCCCGTGGAGCAGGGTCTTGAGCTTGTGCGACAGCTGCTCGACCGTGAATGGCTTCTGGATGAAGTCGTCGCAACCCCGATCGAGGATCCCGGCCGCCTCACCGTCGAGGCTGTAGCCGCTGGCGAGCAGCACGCGGATGTCCGGGTCGATGGCTCGGATTCTGTCGAACACCTCGCCACCGGACATGTCGGTGAGGATGAGGTCGAGCACCACGAGGTCGATCTCGTCCCGATGGCGGCGGAAGATCTCGACAGCCTGGTCACCGGAGCTGGCCGCCAGCGGTGTGTAGCGGAGCAGCGACAGCATCGAGGTGCAGGCATCGAGCACCGCGTCGTCGTCCTCGACGACGAGGATCGTGCCCTGGCCCTTGACGGCACCCTCGCGGGTCCCCGACGTGCGCTCGACGTCGCGCCCTGCGGTCGGCAGTACGAGCTTGAAGGTCGACCCGGTACCGACCTCGGACTCGACGTCGATTCGGCCCCCGTGCGCGCGGACGATGCCGTACGCGGACGACAGCCCGAGACCGGTGCCGCCGGTCATGCCCTTGGTGGTGAAGAACGGCTCGAAAATCCGATCGATCGTGCTGCCGTCCATGCCACAGCCGGTGTCGCCGATCTCGATGACGGCGTAGTGTCCCTGTCGCAGGTCGTGGGCCGAGCCGTCGAGCTCGGTGTGATCGGCGCGTCGGCTCGTGATCGAGATGTCGCCGCCTCCCGGCATCGCCTCGGCCGCATTGATCAACAGGTTGAACAGCGCCTGCTCGATCTGGCCCGGGTCGACCTCGACCGGTAGTGTGCGCTCGGTGAGCCTGCTGTGCACCCTGTACTCCCGGCGGGTCAGACTGAAGGTCTCGGCGGTCTGGGCGACGAGGCTGTTGAGGTCGACGACGCGGACCTCGACCCGACCGGCCCGGGCGTACCCGAGCAGCTGGGAGGTGAGCCTGGAGCCGCCGTCGACCAGCGCCTCCATGGTTCGGAGCCGCCGGTTGTGTGGGTGATCCTCGGGGAGCTCCTGCAGCAGCAGCGAGACATTGCCCTGGATTCCCATCAGCAGGTTGTTGAAGTTGTGGGCGATGCCGCCGGCCAGTGTGCCGATCGCCTCCATGCGTTGGGAGCGCTGGAGCTGCGCCTCCAGATCGGCCTTCTCCTCGGCGTCCCGGACCCGCTCCGAGATGTCGCGGACGATGCCGCGGAACCCCACTGCACGCCCGTCGGTGTCGAGAACCGGCGAGATCGAGATCTCGATGTTGACCGGGTTACCGTCCCTGAGCCGCATCTCGAGGTTGGTGGCGGTGGCCGGGCGGCCCGTCTCGTGGACCTGGCGAAAGGTGTCGAGGGCGAGCTGGAGGTTGCGCTCGTCCATCAGGCTCTTGGGCTCGATATCGTCGATCTCCGTACGCGTGAAGCCGAAGATCCGCAGCAGTGCGTCGTTCCAGAACAGCAGCCGACCGTCGAGGTCGATCTCGTAGTATCCGTCGACGATGGAGGCCAGGATGCCGCGATACCGCTGCTCGCTCTCGCGCAGCGCCTCCTCGGTTCGCCGCCGGGCCCGCAACAGCTCGTCGATGTCCGACTTGATGAGCGCGAGGGCGTCGACCACCGGGGCGAGCGGGTCGTCGGGGGCGATCCGCTCGCCGGCTTCGACTGGGGCGTCGCTCGTCCAGTCGATGTCGGCGATTCGACGGACCAGCTCCTCGATGTCGGGGCGGGAGGGACCGCCGTCGGTCCGCTCCGGGGAGAGCCCCGAGGTGTGAGGCGCATTCGACCGATCGAGCCACCTCGATCGTTCTCGCCGCGCCATGGTCAGCGCCGTCTCCCGGTCGCGCGCGATCCGAACCCGGAAGGGGAGAAACGGTCGCGAGATGTTGATCGCCCGCCGAAAGCTCGGTCGGACCCCGTAGAACGCGTACAGAGCCACCGGACGGTTCTTCTGCCGGGTCCGTGCGGCCGTGATGTAGAGCCGACGCGCCGCCGCGGAGATGCCGTCCAGCCGACTGGCGTCCACGACGACCACGGGCAGTGGTCCATCACGGTCGATGGATCCGAGGATCACGTCCTCGATCTCGATCTGGCGCTCGATCTGGTGCAGCCCGAGGATACCGATCGAGCTGCCGTGCAGGATGTGACCGTCGATGACCTCGTACGACACCCGGTAGCCGTCGATCTCGAACGTGCCGGTCTCGGCCCGAGTGTCGGAACGAGGCTTCGTTGGGTCCGCGGCGGTCACCGAGAGCTCGACACCGGCAGCGGCCAACCGATCGACCGCCCAGCGCACGGCCTGGGCGTAGTTCTCCGAGATCGTGACCGGTATGCGTTTGAGGAGGAACTGGCTGCCGAGGCGGATTGGCAGGCGGAGCAGCGGTGGAACGCCGAAGAACGCCACGCCGGCCACCGATGTGCGCTGCCTGAGGTCGGCGGTGAACTGACGGCGAGCCGCGGGTGTTGAACCGGTCAGCCGACGGTAGTCGAGGACCATGACGTAGGGAGCCCCGTCGTCGACCTCCTCGGCGATGATCCCATCGCGCAGCGCGATCACGTTCTCGAATCCGGCGAGCGTGGCGTGGCCCACGATCGTCGTCAGGACGATGTGGCCGCCGATGACCTCGATGCTGACCACGTACCCGTCGTCGACCTCGACGGAGGTCCACTCGGCGCGTCGCACGACGGGCAAACCGGTCACCGGGCAGACTGCTGTGTCCGTGGTGCTCCGGTCGTGCCTGAACGGTGTGCTCACGCCCTCCATCGGTCGCCGCTCCCCCACACTCGAGTATACGTCCCGCGCCGGCCGCACGCGAAAAAGGGGGCTCGTGCGAGCCTCATGGGTTGAGTCCCGGGGACGCCATCGTCATGCCGGCGGACGTGCCGCACGCGGTCCGCGCCCCGGCGGCGGCCAGGTGGCTGCTGGTCATGCTCACGGCGCCGAAGGAGTGAGTCTCAACGCGTCCTGAGAGAGACGGAGCGACAGGGTCGGAACCAACCGCGACTCACGACGCACCTGTCACGTCTCACATTTCACGTCTCACGACGTCCCATTCACGATCAGAACCGGTCACCGATCCGAAAGTAGAATCGATCCCGGTCGCCGCTGCGGCCGTAGCCCAGGTAGAGCGGGCCGAGGGGTGTCCTGGCGCCGACGAACCCGCCCCACGCGGTGCGCAGGCTGGACCTGGTGATCGGCTCGTCGAAGGCGTAGACATTGCCGGCCTCGAGCGTCAGCCCGGCGTAGACCTGAACATCGATCCCCGCCACCTTGAACCCGGTCAGGTGGCGCTGGCCGAGCAGCCTGGCGAGCGCGATCTTCTCACCGAGCAGCTCGTCGTCGCCGAGTCCGGACAGCCGCCCGAGACCGCCGAGCTTGAACAGGTTGATGTAGTCCAGGGTTGGGTCGAAGTTCTCGCCGTACTCGAGGTACGGCCGGAACGTGTTGCGGCGGAAGCTGAACGAGTGCTCGATGCGTGCGTGAACGAGATCGGCGTCGGTGTCGGCGCCGAGGGCGTCGATCGAGCGCTCGTAGAGCACCGCCGCGGTGGTGCCGCGGGTGGCGAACGCGACCTGGTCAACGGTATCGACCGTGAACCCGAGCCGGACTCCGCCGCGCCGGGCGTTGTCCGACGGCAGGATCGGTGGACCGATGCGGAGCGTCGCCCGATAGTCGGCGGTGAACGCGCTGGCCCGCAGCTCACCCCACCGGCCGAGCACACGACCGGCTGCCAGCCGTGCCTCGATGCTCTCGATCTCGTACTCGAGGACCGGGAGGCCGTCGGCCCAGATGTCGGCGAGCTCGCGCCGGAACCCGGCACTCGGCTCGATGAACCACTTCATGGCCGGGTCGAGCGGTTGATACAGCCGGCTGTCGAACAGGCCGACCGTCCCGAGCTGGATGTCGTTCTGCCACTCGCCGCCGCGGCGATTGATCGGCAGCAGCTGGTGCCGGGCCGACAGCGTGTAGCCGGTGTTGCCGTCGAAATCGTCGGAGAAGCTGTAGCCGATCTCGACCGAGCCGCGGCCGTACGGCGGCGGTGGTGCGGTCACCACGAGCTCGTGCTGGTCACCGTCCTCGTCGAGCGTGAAGTTGATGATGCCGAACGCACGAAGGCTGTGGAGCTCCGAGAGATTGCGGGCGAGGCCGTCAGGATCCAGCTGGTCACCGG
>JASFPU010000156.1:0-7109 GCA_050115855.1 Holophagae bacterium | reverse complement strand
AGCGCGTGCTGACGCTGGTGACCAACCCTGCCGGGGCGGTGCTGGCCGGCGATCAGCGCACCATGGAGGTCGACTGGAAGCGCAGCCTCGAACGGAGCCACGGCGTGCGATTCGATCGGCTGATCGCGCTCAACAACCTGCCGATCTCCCGATTTCTCGACTGGCTCGCCACGAGCGGCAACCTCCAGTCCTACATGGAGCTGCTGGTCGCGTCGTTCAACCCGGCAACGGTGGCGGGACTGATGTGCCGGAACACCGTGTCCGTCGCCTGGGACGGCACGATCTACGACTGCGACTTCAACCAGATGCTCGAGCTGCCGAGCGCCGGGCCGAACGGCGCCATGAACATCAGGGACCTGGACGCAGAGATGCTGGAAGGTCGGAGGATCGTCACCGGCCGCCACTGCTTCGGCTGCACCGCAGGCGCCGGCTCCTCCTGTGGTGGCTCCCTCGATTGAAGGCCCGAAAGCTGCGGTCTGACGGCGTCAATCATCCCAGACCTTGAGGAAGTCGACGTCGGCGAGCGGCACCTCGTCCACGTAGTACATGGCGCCGCCCCGGACCTCGGTGTCCTCATCGAGCAGCAGCGCGCCGTCGGCGACGCCCTTGATGACCGAGTCGCGGGTCGACCCGTCCTTCATCTGGAGCGTCACCCGGTGGCCCGCGGCGCCGGTGATGGCGCGGGTGTCCGACGGAGCGATGATCCGGAACCGGTCCATGCGCTCGTACCTGTGGGCGGCACGCTCGATCGGGGTGTGATCGAGCCCGAACCGGGTCGCGATCCGTCCGGCCCGGGCCAGGGTCAGCTCGGCGATGTCCCACAGCCCCGCCTCGGCCGCTGCGTCGGCGTTGTCGAGCAGACGCTGCATGATCTGACGTGCGGTCGCCAGCACGGTGGCGTGATCCGAGTCGACCAGTGCGGCGCGGGACAGGGCATCCATCGCGCGCTCGATGTCGTCATCGGCGAGCGCGAGCCGGGCGTCGCCGACCGCTTCGGCGAGCACCGCACCGGGGGCGGGCTCCGACGCGTCGCGCGGTGGCCTGGGCGTCGGCGTCGGCGCCGCGCGCGTCGGGCTCGGCCGTGCGGTCGGAACGGCCGGTGGGGTGTCGACCCGGGTCGAAAACAGGCGATCGCGGTTGGCGATCACGACAACGCAGGTCAGGACGGCGAGGACGAAGGCGACGAGCACGGCCGCAACCGGGCCGGGCATGACCCAACGCGATGGCTGATCGGCGGAGGTTTCTTCCACGATGTCGTCCGGGATGTCGGCGCCGGGATCCGGCGTGACCTCGTCGGACGCGATGGGGGTGTCCGGTTCGGCCGCTTCGTCGGGCCCCGCTGCGTCGACGAGGATCCGTTCGACGTGGGCGACCTCCTTGGCGAGACCGAGAAAACCGTTGCTCTCGAAGAAGCGCTCCACGGCGAAGAGCTGACGCGCCAGCGCGGCGTAGGGAATCGGCTCAGCGTCCGGTTCGCCGTCAGTCCGCAGGCGCTCGAGAACGGCGCCGATGCGGTGCTCGATCTCGATCGCCTCGTTCGAACGTGACTCCACCGAGCGACACTTGCGTTGCAGATCGGCGAGGCGGTTGGTGACGGTCCGAAGATCTCTGCGACCGCCGTCACCCGGGGTGGTCTCGGTGTCGGTCATGGCTCTCCCGTGTCCGGTGACGATAGTACCACCCGGTCGGCACGGAACCGATGGGCCGCATTATGATCAGACGTAACGTGTGCACGGGCTCGATCTCCATCGTTGTGGGCCGCTGGTTGCCGGTCAGACTGATCGGTGCCGCGGTCGCCGCGTCGCTGTCGATTTCCGGCTGTGCCGAGCGCCGCACGGGAGATCTCGACGAGGTGCGGCAGCACGGCGAGCTGAGGGTCGTTGTCCGACCGGGCTTCCTCGACGCGACCGCGCCGCCCAGCGAGGAGGGTGACCAGGAGACGGAGCTACGCCACCTGGCGGCCCGTCTCGGTGTCGAGCTGGTTTGGCTCGAACCCCGGCGGCACGACGAGGTGCTCCAATGGCTGTCGGACGGGCGCGCCGACATGGCCGTGTCGAGGTTCTCGGAAGCGCTGGTGGCCGAGGCCGGGTCGGCGTCCACCGCACCGGTCGAGTGGGTGTCGGAGTACCTGGTGGTCGCTCGGGACATGCCGGGCTTGACGCTTGACGATCTGGACGGCGGTAAGGTGTACGTTCAGGAATCGTTACTCGGGCCGGCGCTCGAGTCGTTGCTTGTCGACCATGGTCTCGACATTGTCGCGCTTCCCGAGGATCTCTCGCTCGAGGAGATCCTGCAGAGCGTCGCGGACGGTGACGTGCCCCTCACGGTGGCCGACAGCGGAATCCTGGAGCGCGAACCCATCGCGGCCTCGCTCCAGCTCATCGGGCCGCTGGTGGAGCGGCGGCCGGTGGTGTGGGCGGTTCGGCCGGCCAACCTTCAGCTGCGCCGGGCGATCGACGACTTTCTGTTCGCGGAGAAGGTCCTCACGCGCCGGTCCCGCAGCCGAGTGTGTCGCGATCTACCCGAAATACGGGTCGCTCGCGTACTGCGCGTGGTCACACGGAACTCACCGACCACCT
Source organism: Holophagae bacterium (assembly GCA_050115855.1). Classification (GTDB taxonomy): domain Bacteria; phylum Acidobacteriota; class Thermoanaerobaculia; order Thermoanaerobaculales; family Sulfomarinibacteraceae; genus JAHECW01. Next base: position 4,530 of record JASFPU010000156.1, on the reverse strand, counting down.
GCTACGTGACCCGGGGCGGGCTCGTCGGATTCGAGTACGAGCTGGCGGTGGCGTTCGCGCGCGAGCAGCGGCTCCGCCTCGAGCTGTCGATCCCGCCGCCGGATGTCGACCCCCTCGATTGGCTCGAGCAGGGGTTCGGCGACATCGCGATGCTGCACGAACCGCTCGATCCTCCACGCGACGGCCATTTCCTGGTCAGTACGCCGTACCGTCGGGTCGACCTGGTGTCGGTGTCGGCGCGGCGACAGGCCGGGCTGTGGACCTTCGAGGACCTCGCCGGCGTCCGCGTGGCGGCGTCGGGCCCGGTCGGTCGTTTGATTTCGTTGCTGCCGCTGGATCCGTCGCTCGACGTGGTGCCGGTGCCGGACGGCTTCGACGCCTTCGGCGCGCTCAAGAAGGTCGCACGGGGTGAGGTCGACGTGGCGGTGGTCGACCGTGATGCGGCCCGGCTCGAGCTCGAGACCGCGAGCGGTCTCCACACCGGACCGGTCGTGCTGCCCGATGTCGAGCTGGTCTGGGTGCTCAACACCAGCTCGCCGGTGCTGCGCGATCGGGTCGATGCCTTTCTCGACCGGGCGGCGCGCTCCGGTCTGGTGCGGCAGCTGGCGAGCAAGAATCTGAGCGGCCGGCAGGTTCGACTGTCGCCCCGGTTACCACCGATCCCCGACGGCGACCTGACGCCGTATGACGAGTACCTGACATGGGCGGCACGCCAGTTCGGTCTGGACTGGCGACTGCTGGCATCTCTGATGTACGAGGAGTCCCGCTTCGACCCCGACGCGGTCGGCCCGGGAGGTTCGTCGGGCCTGTTTCAGTTCATGCCCTTCACCTGGCGCGAGCTCGGTGTCGAGGACCCGCACCACCCGGGCGAGGCGATCGAGGCCGGTGCCCGCTACCTGCGGAGCCTGATGGACAAGTTCGCCGACCTCGATCTGCCCGATCGGGTTGCCATGGCGATCGCGTCGTACAACGTCGGTCCACGCCACGTGTTCGATGCCCGTCGGCTCGCCCGAGAGATGGGGCTCAATCCCGATCGCTGGCTGGGCAACGTCGAGACCGCGATGTATCTGCTCGACGATCCCGAGGTCGCTCGCCGGTTTCCGGCCGGCGCCTGCCGGTGCCGCCGCGGTGCCGCATACACCCGGCGCATCCTGCGGCGGTACGCCGCGTACGCCGAGCAGTTCCCGCCGTCCTAGGTGTCCATCCGGCCCGGGATATCAGAAACCGCAGATCACGCGGATCTCGGTCGATCGCGGAGGTCCGGCGCGACGACGAGCGCCGCAAAGATCGCACCGTATCGATGCTGACGTCGGCGTCCCTGGTTCACTCGATGCAACGGTTCCGTCTCGACTGCCGAGATGGTCCTTCGCGAGTGGGCGAGGGAAGGCGATGAGGAGCGACGCGACGCGTTTGCCGCCTGATGGTGTCGGCCGCAGCCGGCAAAATCAGATGTTGTTCTTCTGAAACATATCGCGCAGGGCGAGCAGCACGGTGGCGAACCGGGAGTCGTTGAGGAAGCTCTGGATCTCGGCTTTCGACGAGCCGCTCTTGAGCTTGACACGAACCTGGCTGATGAGCTCGAAGAAGTCGGACAGCGGGCGCAGCCCGAGCGTCGAGAAGTTGGCCTCGTACCAGCTGTTGGTCGACACCCGGTCCCACACGGGGTTGGCGGGGACCTGGTCGGTCGTCCAGATCACCTCGGCGATGCTTGTGACCTCGCGATAGAGCTCGCGGAGCACGATCTGATGCTCGCCCTTCTCCATCGCCCGTTTGACGATCGAGGAGGTCGTCTCGCTCTCCTTGGCCGGAGCGGCGGGTTCCTCTTCGCCGGGCCCGGCGTCCTCGGCCCCCGCCCCCTCCGTGTGAGCCGACTCGGTGTCGGCGTCGTCCCCGGTGGCGGTGTCGGTCGGAGTGGGATCGGCGCTCGCGGGCGACGCCAGCCGCGGGGGCGGGCGGGCGGGACGATCGGACGCGGGTCGCACCGATGGCGCGTCCGGCTCGCTGTCCGCAGACGGCTTCTGCTCCTTCGCCACGGACGGACCGTCGATCGGCGTTTCGGATGCCGCCGGTGTTTCACCGCCAGCCGGGTCCGACAGGTCGCCGACCGGCTCGACCGGGGCGCCCTTCAGCTCCTGGATCGCACGCCGGAAACGGAGGTGGAACGACGTCAGGAAGTTGATCTCCGCCTCGCTGACCTCGCGCGCACGGCCGATCTTGGATCGCATGACCTCGAGCTCGAGAAATCGGGTGCTGAGCAGCGACGGGCTCGGTGCGAGCTTGAGCATCGGGCCAAACAGCGTCGGGTTCGCGTTGATGATCTCGAACAGGTCGGGGAACACGGCGTAGCTGATCACCTCCTGGTAGCGGTTTTCATACCAGTCGATGGACGCCTCCTGCTCCTTGTTCCGGATCAGGCGGTCGAAGATCTCCTCCGGAATACCGTCTCGGAACCACTCGCGGCCGAACTGGCTTTCAAGCCGTTCCCGGACCAGCGGCCGCAGGTCGTTGAGAATCTCGGCTATGACGCGGTAGGCGTCGAGGTTCTGTTCGATCCAATCCATGTTCCACCCGTGACGACGTACTTTACCACCGCTGCCTGATGAGGGGAAGAAGTCAGGAATGCGATGAGGGTGCGGGCCACGGAGACGAGCGGCTGGCTCAGGATCCCATGTTCAGCTCGGCGAGATCGATCGGCTCCGGCGCATCCTCGACGAGGAAAACGTGGCAGTTGTCGCAGTCCATCGGAATTACGTGCTCGCCATCCTCGGTGGCCATCTCGCTGTCGTGGCAGCGCCAACAGCCGGGCGACTGCTCGTGCCCGATGTGGTTCGGGTGGGTCTCCCAGTTCGTCTCCATGGCCGGAAACACGGTCCGCCCGTACACCGCGGCCGCCGACTCGGCACCGCGCCGGACGAGCTCGGGCTCGGCGCTCCAGGTGTCGGGGTGCTCGGACTCGTAGTAGGCGATCAGCGTGTCGCGAACCTGTCGCACGCCGTCGGAGTGGGAGGGATAGTCAGCCTCGACGGCGTCCACCGCCTGACGCTTGAAGTAGGGGAGGCGGCGCAGATCGGCGTCCTTCTCGAGCAGGTCGTCGAGCGCCCAGGACGGGTCTCTGAACAGGTGCGTCGGACGATTGTGACAGTCGATGCAGTCCATGATCCGCGCATCCCGCTCGATGGCGTCGGCGGTCGGCACCTCGTCGGTGTTTCTGGTGTAGACACGGACCTCACCGTCGGGTGTGGTGAGCTCGACCCAGACGATCTCCTCACGACGCTCATCGCCCGCGACGTAGCGGATCCGGTTGTCCGAGTAGATGTGCCACCAGTGAATGCCGCCGTGTCGGCCCAGATCCTGGCTGCCGCCGCCGGTCTTGAGCAGCATCGCGGTGTAGGACGGCGTGTTGGCTTCGTCGGACCGGAAGCGGGCGAAGACCCGGAGCTTGTCACCGTGGTGTTTGTTCGGCCAGTGGCACTGCTCGCAGGTCTCGCGCGCAGGGCGCAGGGTGCGCAACGGGGTGCTGATGGGACGGTGGTAGGTGTCGCGAACCGTGTGCCAGACCTGCCGGAGACCGTCGAGCTTGGAGCGGACGAACCAGGACGCGCCGGGGCCGATGTGGCACTCGACACAGGCCACCCTGGAGTGCGGCGAGTCGGCGTAGGCGGTGTACTCGGGCTGCATCACGGTGTGGCAGGTCTCACCGCAGAACGTCACGGTCTCCGAGTACTCGACGGCGAGGAAGGAGATGCTGCCGAGCAGAACGGCGTTGATCGCCGTCATGAACAGGAAGATGGTGGCACCGCGGCGCAGCTTGGGATTGTTGAAGTCGAGCCGAGGGTACTTTTCGATCTCGTCGCCGCTGGCGCCTTGACGGCGGAGCCGACGGCGGCGGAGGAGCATGCCGATCGGGATCAGGATCAGGCCGAGAACAAAAAAGGAGGGCAGCACGACATAGGCGAACATGCCGATGTAGGGGCTCTCTCGCAGACCGCCGAGGATGTTGACAGTGAGAAAGACCGCGATGCCCAGGCCGGACACGGTTGTCAGCGCGATGCCGGTGATCGTGATCGCGTTGTTGGCCAGGTTGAACATGCGTCCGGTGGTGCCGCCGGATGTCTTCGGGGTCATGGGGTACCTCTCCGTTCGTTCCGATCGCTGGTCGGAGCCCGGTTTCGTCTATGGATCAATTTAGCAAGTCCGTCGCGGCTTTGCAGAGCCGGGGGAGGATCGGACACGATGCACGGTATAGTGATCAGCGTGACGGTCAAGATCGCCGCTTCCGGACAGTCGAGAATGAGTCGCAAATCCTTGCAGCTTCAGAAACTTGCAGGCTTGAGAAATTTTTCATTTGAAGATAGAGTGATTTCGTGAAAAGGATGAGCTCTGTGGTTTGTGACCATGTTCTCTGTTCTCGCCTGAGTCGAATGTTCCATCCAGCGCTCCTGCTGCTGCTCGCGACCCTGGCCGCTCCGGTGCCGTCGCCAGCTCAGACCAACGACGACTGCCTGATGTGCCACGAGGATCCCGAGCTGG
>JASFPU010000155.1:0-7126 GCA_050115855.1 Holophagae bacterium | reverse complement strand
GGGGTCGATGTTGATCGGGGTGACGTACAGCTTGAAGTGCGGTCCGACCTCCTTGAGCAGGAACCGGGCGTTGCCGTGTACGGTGCCGACCACCGGCAGCAGATCGAACTCGAGCGACACCCACGGCGAGTACTGGCCTCGCTTGAGCAGGATGCTGTGGCCCTGGACGTCGAGGCGGATGCCGTCCGCGGTCGGGTCCAGGTAGGCCGTGAACGGGATCTTGGCCGTGTTGATGTAGGGATCCCGACTGTCGTCGGCGAGCGTCTTGAGCCCGTTGACCGGACCGAGCAGGTTGGCGTGCACCACGTTGTCCCGCACGTCGACGTACTGGACCGTGCCGCCCTCCATTCCCGAGTAGTCCTCGAACGGGTCCGACGTGTAGTAGCTGAACAGGCCGTATGCGTCGGTCAGATCCGGAGTGCCCATGCCGGAGATCGCGAAGCTTGCGGTGTCGTCCACCGGGTAGTTGGTCGGGATCTTGGACACGAACGTCGGGATGCCGCGCTCCGTGAGGTAGGTCCAGAACGGCGTGCCGTGGCGGAGGTTCTTCGGTCCGCCGCCTTTGATCGGCAGGTGCACGTCGCCGATCGAGAAGACCACGTCGGGTTGCGTGTTCTCGAAGATCGAAAAGACCGGCATGTAGGTCGCCGGATCGCGCGTCACGAAGTCGGTGATGCCGTGGCCGCCGGGGGTCATTCCGGTGATAAAGGTCGACCACGCGACCGGGCTGAGCGCGGGCATGGTGGTGCCGAGCGTGTTGAAGCTGCCCATCTCGGCGAGCCGGGCGAAGTTCGGCGCCCGGCCCATGTCGATGACGGCCCGAATCAGCGTCGGGTCGAGCCCGTCGAGGCCGAGCACGATGACTCGTTTGTCGGTTGTCGAGCCGCCGCCGCATCCGGCCGCGACACCGCCCAGGCTCGCGGCAGCCGCACTGCCGCCGAGCAGGCGCACGAAGTCGCGACGGTCGAAGCCGCGTGATTGATCGCGATGTGCCACTCGGAAATCTCCTCTAGGACCGAGTCGTATTCTCACCAGCGGTCCACTGCTGTACGACAGACCGCGGGTCGAGGATATTCCTCGCGAACGTGAGATTCAACCCGGCGCGCAGGCGGACAAATGGTAGTCGAGGGCCCCGCAAGCGACGCTGTTATCGCACATTTGCCGGGGCTCGACCGAGAAACGCGTTAGAATACGCCGCATCGTCGCTCGGCCGAGCCCGAGCCCTGGAGCCCCGATCATGTCTGCCGAAAAGAAGAAAGACCGCTACCGAGAGACGCTGCAGCTGCCGAAGACCGATTTCAGCATGCGCGCCGGCCTGCTCGACAAGGAGCCCAGGTTTCAGGCGCGTTGGATTGACATCGATCTGTATCGGCGGCAGCAGGATCAACCCCACCCCGAGGGCGCGTTCGTCTTCCACGACGGCCCACCGTACGCCAACGGCAACATCCACATGGGGCACCTGATCAACAAGATTCTCAAGGACCTGGTCGTGCGCAGCCGCCAGATGGCGGGGCACGAGGTCCGTTTCGTTCCCGGCTGGGATTGCCACGGCCTGCCGATCGAGCACAAGGTCATGAAGGAGCTCGGCGCGAAGGCGGCGGAGCTCGGAACCATGGAGATCCGCCAGCGCTGCCACGACTACGCCGCGTCGTTCCAGAAGATCCAGGCCGAGCAGATGATCCGGCTCGGCACCACCGGCGACTACGACCATCCCTACCTGACCATGAACCCGGCGTACGAGGGAGCGGTGCTCGAGGTCTTTGCCGCGCTGGTCGGCCACGGCCTCGTCTACCGTGACCTCAAGCCGGTGCACTGGTCGATCGAGAACCGAACCGCCCTCGCCGAGGCCGAGCTCGAGTACCACGATCGAGACGACACCTCCGTCTTCGTGTTCTTCGAGGTGGTCGATCCGGCGACACTGCCCGACGGTCTGGCCGCGCCGGCCGGCGAACGGGTGGATCTCATGATCTGGACCACGACACCGTGGACGCTGCCGGCCAACCTGGCGGTCGCGGTCGGACCGGTTGCCGAGTACGGGCTGTACCGCGTCGCCCACGGTGGCGGCGAGCGCCTCGCCGTGATCGCGGTCGATCTCGCCGAGACGGTGCTCGGCGGTGACGTCGAGCGGCTCGGCGGGTGCCGCGGCGCCGAGCTGGCGGAGGCCGGCGTCCGCTACCGCCATCCCTTCATCGACCGCACCTCGCCGGTCGTCGTTGCCGACTACGTGACGCTCGAAGACGGGACCGGGCTGGTCCACACCGCACCGGGCCACGGCCAGGAGGACTACGAGACCGGCCTGAGGGAGGGCATCGACATCTACTGCCCGGTGCAGGAGGACGGCACCTTCGACGACTCGGTGCCCGACTGGCTGCGTGGGACCGACGTCTGGACGGCGAACCCGAGAATCGTCGACGCGCTCGAGCGGTCGGGCCACCTGTTCCGCCAGTCGAAGATCTTCCACAGCTACCCGCACGACTGGCGGTCGAAGACTCCGACCATCTTCCGCGCCACCGAGCAGTGGTTCGTCGGTGTCGACCGGCCGTTCGGCGACGAGGTTCGGAGCCTGCGTGATCGGGCGCTCGACGTCGCCGGCGATCACATCGGTTTCGTGCCGGAGTGGGGGCGGAAGCGTTTCGTCGGCATGATCGAGACCCGGCCCGACTGGTGTATCTCACGCCAGCGGTCCTGGGGATTGCCGATCCCGGCGTTCCACTCCGAACATGGAGTCCTCCTGACCGAGGCCTCGGTGCGCGCCGTCGCGCGGTTCGTTCGCGACCACGGGTCCGATGCGTGGTTCACTGAACGCGTGTCGGAGATCCTCGCCGGCTACGACCCCTCCAACGACCCATGCGCACCCGACTGGCTGTGCAATGCCGGGGCCGATTGGGCCGCCGGTCTCGACAAGGGACACGACATTTTCGATGTCTGGTTCGAGTCCGGCTCGTCGTGGAACGCGGTCATGCTCGAGCGCGACATCGGGTATCCGTGCGACCTCTACCTCGAGGGCTCGGACCAGCACCGCGGCTGGTTCCAGCTGTCGCTGCTGCCGGCGCTCGGCATGACCGGGCGGTCGCCGTTCGACACCGTGCTGACCCACGGTTTCATGGTCACCGCCGAGGGCGAGAAGATGTCCAAGAGCCTCGGCAACGCGATCGAGGTCGAGGACCTGCTCACGCAGCACGGCGCGGACATCTGCCGGTGGTGGACCGCGTCGCTTAACTACACCCAGGACATGAAGGTCGACTGGGAGTTCTTCCGGGTCGCGTCTGACGAGTACCGCAAGGTCCGCAACACACTCCGTTTCATGATCGGAAACCTGGCCGACTTCGACCCGTCGACCGACCGGGTCGAGTTCGGCGACGACGACCGGACGAGCCTCGACTGGTGGGCGATGGCCGAGCTCGCGGCGCTCGTCCGCGAGGTCCGCGACAGCTTCCTGAGCTACCGCTTCAAGCGGGCCGCCGAGGCGGTCTTCGACTTCTGCAACGACACCATGAGCGCGGTCTACCTGGCCGCGGTCAAGGACCGTCTGTACTGCGATCCGGCCTCCGGTCGTCGCCGCCGCCGGACCCAGACCGTGCTCTGGGACACCGCCGGCACGCTGATCCGAATGGTCGCGCCGATCCTGGTCCACACCGCGGACGAGGCCTGGCTCGCGCTGCACGGCCTCGACGAGTCGAGCCCCGAGTCGGTTCATCTCGAAGCTCTGCCGGCGACCTTCGAGTGGCCGATCGACGAAGGGTGGACGACCGTCATGGCGCTTCGGGCCGAGGTGCTCCGGAAGCTCGAGGCGGCCAAGCCGGATCAGGGGATCAAGAACACCCTCGACGCCGGGATCGAGGTCGCTCTCGAGCCGGCCACCGAGCAGACCGTGCTGCCGTTCGCCGCCGAGCTCGCCGACCTGTGCGGCGTGAGCCGGTTCAGCATGAGCTCCGGTCCCGACACCAGTGTGACGGTCGTCGACCTCCGGGACGAACCGCGCTGCGAACGGTCCTGGAAGCGCGACGGCACGGTCAAGGAGCGGTCGGACGGCGGCCTGCTGTCGGATCGCGACGCCGCCGTGGTGGGCGTCGATTGACGACCTTCTGGAAGTTCGTCGCGTTCCCGATCCGACTGTACAAACGGTTCATCTCACCCTTCATGCCGCCGGCCTGCCGCTTCGAGCCGACCTGCTCGGTGTACGCCGCCGAGGCGATCGAGACCCACGGCCTGTACGGCGTCTGGCTTGCGGTCGTTCGGATTCTCAAGTGCCAGCCGTTCCACCCCGGCGGGTATGATCCAGTGCCGCCCAAGGGCGGCGTGCCGGGCTCGGAGACGGGCGGGGTGGCGGGCCCGGAATCTGAATCTGAATCTGAATCGGACTCGGGATCGGAATCGGAGCCGGACAGAGACCCGGCCCCGGGCTAGCTGCGGGCCGCCAGCCACGCTTCCATGCGATCGAAAACCTCGCGGCGGTCGAGCAGGGGCTCGTTGAACAGCTCGTGGAAGTAGCCCTCCCACTCGACGTAGTCGACCAGGTTGCCCGGGGCGGCCGCGACCCAGCTGCGGGTCGCCTCGGGGTCGACGATCCGATCGGCACCGGCCTGCATGACCAACGTCGGGACCTCCAGCGTCGGGGCCAGGTCGAGCGCCGAGGTCTGGGCCGCCGTCACCGCGTTCGCCCATCCGAGGGACACCGTGTCGCTGACCAAGGGGTCGGAGCGGTAGGCCTCGACGACCTCAGGGTCGCGACACAGGGCGTCGAGATCGAGCTTGGTGTCGACCATGAGTCGGGGCGTCAGCTTCGACAGCACCTTCGCCGCGGTCGCGACCACCGCCGTCGGCCGGGTCTCGGGGTGGAACCCGATGAACGGCGACGAGCCGATGACGCCGTCGAGGTAGCGGCTGTTCTCCAGACCCGAGAGCAGCGCGAGGAGCCCGCCCTGGGAGTGGCCGACCAGAAACAGCGGCGTCTCCGGATGGCGGATCCGAGCAAGCCGTCGCGCCTCGCCGACATCGGCAAGGAACTCGTCGAAGCTCGACACGTGGACCCTGGGACCGGGGCTCCGGCCGTGGCCGCGGTAGTCGAATCCCAAACAGCTCCAACCACGTGCGACAAAGTGGCGGACCGGGTTGAGGTAGCGACCGGAGTGCTCGGCGAGACCGTGGACGAAAACCAAGACACCGTCCGGTTCCCCCGGCGGTTGCCACGATTGCCAGTACAGCGCGAGACCGTCGTCGGTGGCGAGCGTACCTTCCTCGTGGTTCATGCTTTCGCCATTCCCCCTGGAAAGATTCTAGCCAATCCGGGGTCTGGTCGGAATGCAGGGGGTGAAGGTTTGGCTGTGTGAGTCGCGTCGCTGTCCCGGAACATCGGCCTTCTGAGCCGCCTCGCCCGACGGCGGCGATTGAATTCGCGATGATCGACGCGTTCGCGACCCGGTGCGCGGGCCGGTTGACCCGCGCCGCGATCGCACCGCAAACGGTCTGACGAACTGCTGTGCTTTCAGTCTTTTGACAGCACCCGCCGCACCGCGCGACGCCAGCCGGCGACCAGCTTGTCCCGCCGGGCGGCGTTCATGGTCGGCTCGAACAGGCGCTCGCGGCGCCAGCTGCCCGCGATCTCCGCCGACGACGACCAGAAACCCGAGCCGAGCCCGGCCAGAAACGCGGCTCCGGCGGCGGTGGTCTCGACCAGGACCGGTCGGACCACGGGGATGCCCAGGAGGTCGGCCTGGAACTGCATCAGCACGTCGTTGGCGGCCGCTCCGCCGTCGACCCGCAGCTCGGTGATCTCGATGCCCGAGTCGCGATTCATGATTTCGATCACGTCGCGGGTCTGGTAGGCGATGCTGTCGAGCGTGGCGCGGATGATCTGGTCCCGGCCGCTGCCCCGGGTCAGACCGACGACGGCGCCCCGCGCGTGCATGTCCCAGTGCGGTGCGCCGAGCCCGGCGAACGCGGGCACGACGTAGACCCCCATCGTGTCGTCGACGCGACGGCCGATAGTCTCGGTCTCGGCGGCGTGTCGGATCAATCCCATCTCGTCGCGCAACCACTGGATCGCGGCGCCGGTGGTGAAGATCGACCCTTCGAGGGCATACGCCGGCTCGCCGTCGGCGTCGCAGCAGACGGTGGCGACCAGGCCGCCGTCCGAGACCGCCACTTCGTCGCCGGTATGGAGCACCACGAAGCTGCCGGTGCCGTAGGTCGCCTTGACCATGCCGGGTCGCCAGCACGCCTGGCCGAAGAGTGCCGCCTGCTGGTCGCCGGCGATGCCGGCGACCGGCACGCCGGCCGGCAGCGAGCCGAGCGTGCGCGTCACGCCGAACTGCCCTGCACTCGGCAGGACCTTCGGCAGCATGGCCCGGGGGACGTCGAACAGCTCGAGCAGATCCGACGACCATCGCCGGCGACGAATGTCGTAGAGCAGGGTGCGCGACGCATTGGTCGGCTCGGTGGCGTGGATCTCGCCACCGGTGAGCTTCCACAGCAACCAGCTGTCGATGGTGCCGAAGAGAAGATCGCCGGCCTCGGCCAGGCGCTGTCCGTCCGGCACGCGGTCGAGCATCCAGCGGATCTTCGATGCCGAGAAATAGGGATCCAGAACCAGGCCGGTGCGCTCGCGAACCCAGTCCTCGTGACCGGCGTCGCGCAGCCGCTGGCAGATCTCCGCAGTCTGGCGGCTCTGCCACACGAGTGCCCGGTGGACGGGCCGTCCGCTTCGCCGGTCCCAGACGACCGTGGTCTCGCGCTGGTTGGTGATGCCGATGGCGGCGAGCTCCGCCGCCTCGACGTCGGACGCGGCCACCGCCCGTTCGGCGACCCCGAGCGACACGCGCCAGATCTCCTCGGCGTCGTGCTCGACCCAGCCCGGATTCGGATAGTACTGAGTGAACTCCGAGTACGCCCGGCCGAGCACCGACCCTTCGTGGCCGATCACCAACGCCGTGGTGCCGGTCGTTCCCTGATCGATGGCGAGCACCGCTCGTGGCATGGAGGCTCCCTTCGGTACCGCGATTGTAACTTCTGCGGGCGCGGTGCTCCTGACCTTGGACATCGGCCTTCTGGGTCGCGTCGACCTGCGTCCACGCGACCCAGCGTCACCCGATCAGCGCGGCGCTCGAAGATGGCCGGAGAAGCTGCG
>JASFPU010000154.1:0-7141 GCA_050115855.1 Holophagae bacterium | reverse complement strand
CCGGCCCTACAATGGTTCTCAGCCCTTTGTAGTGCCGGCGTCTCGCCGGCACAGAGACCACAAACCAATAACTTGCCCCGACCGGTGGATTTTGCAAGTGGCTCAGCTCAGAGCTGAAAGCCGACCGCTCCGGATCAGCTCTGCTGCAGGATCTCGCTCACCGCGTCGTAGAACTTGCCGGGCGGGAGGTAACCGTTGATCCGACCGCGCTCCTCGCCGGTCGGCGACAGCACGAGCACCGTCGGCAGGCTCTCGACGCGGTGGGTCTCGGACAGCTCGCTGCCGGCGCCGTCGACGTCGAGCACGAGCGGCACCAGAGAGTCGGTGATGAGTGACGCCACTCGAGCGTCACGGTAGGTCGTGGAGTCGAGCTTCTTGCACCACACGCACCACTCGGCCTCGAAGCTGACGAGGACCGGCTTGTCCTCGGTCCGGGCGCGGGAGAACGCGTTGTCCCAGGACCGCTCCCAGTCGAGCTTGGTGGTCTCGTGGGCCGACACCGCTGCCACGACCTGCGGGTCGGCGGTGCGGCCGTCCGGCCCGGCGCCACACGCCGCACTCAGCGCCGCGACGAGCGCGATGGTGACGATGGTCATTCTGCTCATCCCGTGGAAACTCATGGCGCCTCCCAGCGTCGGCGAGTATATCACTCTATAGCGATACAGTATGCCGGGCCAGGAAGATCGGTCACCGCGGCGCTTGCACGACGTTCGACGCAGTGACAAGATCCGGCCATGCCGCGCAGCACCCTGTCGCTGTTCCACCGCATCGAGAACGCTCTCGAGACCATCGCTCTCGGCTCGACACCCCTGGAAACCATCCACGACACAGCGGAATTTCTGGCCGCCAACTTCGCCGACGATCTCGGCATCCGCGGCGGACGGATCTACGAGCACACCGACGGCAGCTACACGCTGGTCAAGGTCTTCGGCGAGGCCAGCTCGGCGCCGATCGGGCTCAGGATCTGGCGCACCTACCCACCGTTCGAGCAGATGCTCGACACCGGGCTCGTCATCATGGACCGCGACGACGATCGGCTCGACCAGAATCTCGAGAAGGAGCTCGGCACCCGCGACGAGTTCGCCGCGATCGCCGTGTCCGATGGCCAGTACGTCCTGTCGTTCGACGTCGACAGCCCGGCCGACACCAACGAGGAGCTGCCCGGAACGCTCAACATCATCCGGCTCGCGATCAATCAGAAGCTGCGCGAGGAGCGGATGGTGTCGTTGATGGAGGACGCCCGACAGATCCAGAACTCGATCCTGCCGAGGCACCTGCCGAAGCCCGGCGACTTCGAGATCGGCGCGCGCAGCCTCGCGGCGGAGATCGTCGGCGGCGACTTCTACGACGTCATCGTGCTCGACGAGCGGGTCTTCAACGTGGTGATCGCCGACGCCGCCGGCCACGGCCTGCCGGCGGCGCTCCAGGTCCGCGACGTCTTCACCGGCCTGCGCATGGCCCTGTCCCGAGAGTTCAAGCTCACCCGAACCCTCGAACGACTCAACAACATCATCCACTGCAGCCGGCTCGCGACGAAGTTCGTGTCGCTGGCGCTGGTCGAGCTCGATGTCTCGGGCAGCCTGATCTACTGCAACGCCGGCCACCCGCCGCCGATCCTGCTCCGAGCCGACGGCGCCGTCGCCCGGCTCGACATGGGCGGACCGATCCTGGGACCGATTCCCAACGCCACGTACTCGATCGGCATCCAGTGCATGGGTCCGGGCGACTCGCTGATCCTGTTCACCGACGGTGTCACGGAGGCCGCCAACGACGAGGGTGAGGAGTACGGCGCCGACCGGCTCATCCACACCGCGCGCACGTCGCGTCATCTCGACCCGGCCGCCATGGTCGACCGCATCTTCACTGACGTGGCGGAGTTCACGCTCCGGTCCCCACCGGCGGACGACCAGACCGTCGTGATCGCCAAACGCCAACCGCCTGAGCCCGAGGAGGCCCCGGCATGACCGACTTCTCCCCCGCCGTCTTTTTTGACCTCGACGGCTTCGATCACCGCGAGCTCTTCGATGCCGATGAGCCGGTCTGGTCCGCGCTCGGGGCGCGGCTGGTCGGCTACCTCGAGGCGTGGTCCGACTGGTCCGTCGACGCCGAGCTGCCGGACGGCGTCCACCTGCTCGGCGACCGGATCTCGATCGCCGCGGATTGCACGGTGGAGCCCGGCGCCGTCATCGTCGGGCCGGCAGTCATCGGCCCCGGCGTGTCGATCCGGACCGGCGCCTACGTCCGGCAGAACGTGATTCTCGGCGCCGGCTCCCTGGTCGGCGCCCACTCCGAGGTCAAGGGCTCGATCCTGCTGCCCGGGGCCAAGGCGCCGCACCAGGCCTACGTCGGCGATACGATCCTCGGCCGCGACGTGAATCTCGGCGCCGGCACCATCTGCTCCAACGTCAAGAACATCGGTCGCGAGGTCACCTTCCGCGCCGGCGACGAGGTCATCCGCACCGGCCTGCGGAAGTTCGGCGCCGTGCTCGGCGACGGCTGCAAGACTGGCTGCAACACGGTGCTCAACCCGGGCGTGCTGATGGGGCCGGGCTCGGTGACCTACACCAACGCCAGCCTGCGCGGCGGGTACTACCCTGCCGGAACCCTGGTCAAGGTGCGCCAGGACCAGCGCCTCGTCGAGATGACGAAGCTACGGCGGTAGCCCGCGGCAATTCGTCGGACGGGACGAAAATTGCGGTGGCGCTTGCGGCAAGCGCCAAGAAACCTCCGAACCGGATCGTGAGCGCGTCGATCCCCGCGAGTTCAATCGCCGCCGGCGGGCGTGCCGTCACAATCGTTCCGGCCCACAGCGATTGACTGGCGCTCAACGTTGTCCAGCTCCCCGACGAGGTTCGCGCGATGACCTGGCGGCTGCTCCACCCGGAGACGTGAGCCGGATTGCAGTGGTCGCCGTCGCCGTAGGGTGGGCTTGAGCCCACCGTCCCGGTCGGTGCGGAGGGCTTGGACGTGGTCGCGCTGCACAACGTCCGGGACGGTGGGCCGAGGCCCACACTACGGTGCTGCCGATGCCGAAACCGTCCCGCTCCCGATGACCGTTTCACAGACAGCGGCAGCGAAGCGACTGCTACCGCGGGTCGGCCGGACGCTACCGCCCCCCGGCGCGTGCCGCGGCGCGCTCCGCCCGCGCCAGAGCGGCGGCCTCCTCGGGCGTCGGTGTCGGCTTGAGCCTTTCGTCGGCGACCTCGAGCGCCATCTGGTCGGGCATCGGCTCGCCCGGCTTTGGCTCGTAGAACGCGAGCTGGAACGGCCACGGCAGCTCGTGCAGCGGCACCTCGCGCTCGGTGCACGGCTCGGTCGGCTCGGTGCCGTCGAGAAAGGCCTCGAGGATGATCTTCGTCTGCTGGCGGCACGGCGGCACCGCCCGCTCGCCGGTGTAGTAGTCGACCGGCGTGAACACGATGCCGGCGGGGATCGAGAAGTCCTCCGCTCGGGTCGCCTCGTCGAGCGTGTCGAGGTACCGCGCCATGAAGGCGTTCCAGATCGGCTGCGCCGCCTTGGCGCCGGTCATCTTCTTGGCAATCGGCTCCTTGCGGTCGCGACCGACCCAGACACCGACCGTGATACGCGGTGAAAAGCCGACGAACCACGCATCGGAGTAGTCGTCCGTGGTGCCGGTCTTGCCGCCGAGGTTGGCGTCGAGAAAGCGCGCCGACATCCCGGTGCCCCGTTCGATGACGCCGCGCAGGACGTGCAGCGCGAGATAGGTCACCGGCGCGGACATGACGGGCTGCAACCGCGGGAAGGTCCGCTCGAGCGGTCGGCCGTCGCGGTCGAGCACCTCGGCGATCGCATACGGCGAGGAAAGCTCGCCGAGGTTGGCGATGGCGGAGTAGGCGCGGACCAGGTCGATGAGCTTGACCCCGAGCGAGCCGAGCGCGAGCGACGGGTACGGGTGGAGCTCGGTCGAGATGCCGAACCGCCTGGCGGTCTCGATCACCTGCTCGGAACCGACCAGCTGCTGGAGCTTGACGGCGGACGCGTTGTAGCTCAGCTCGAGCGCGCGCCGCAGCGTCGTGATGCCGTAGTAGACGTTGTAGTAGTTCTTCGGGCAGTAGGTCAGCTCGCCCGATCCGTCGGGCAGCAGGAACGGCCCGTCGAACACCGTGTCAGCCGGGGAGTAGCCCTGCTGAAACGCGGTCAGGTAGACGAACGGCTTGAACGCCGAGCCGCACTGCAGGCTCGACTGGACGGCCCGGTTGAACTCGGACCGCTCGAAGTCGAAGCCACCGACCAGGGCGAGAATCGCGCCGGTCTGGTTGTCCAACGCGATCAGCGCCCCTTCGACCTCGGGCTCCTGGAGCAGAGCGACCGGGATCTCGTCGTCGGGCTCATCGGGCAGCTCGGCGGGCAGCCGCACCAGCACCAGGTCGCCGGGGTCGAGCAGCCGCTTCATGGACGACGCGCGGGTCCAACTGACGGCCGCCATATCGAGCCGGGCGCGATGGTCGCCGATGCGCAGCGTCGCGTCGCTCCGACCGACCTCGACAACCACTGCGCGCACCATGGCGTCGGGCTCGAGCTCCAGGTCGTGCCAGGACGGATCGTCGAACTCGTCGACCGTCGCCGCCTGGCCCGATTCGACCACGTTCGGCGGTCGCCGGAAGCCGAGGTAGGTCATCTCGAGCTCGACCAGACCGTCGCGCACCGTCCGCTCCGCCAGGCGCTGCAGGTCGGGGTCCATGGTGAGGTGGACCTGGAGCCCGCCGGTGTAGAGCCGGTCGGTGCCGTACCGCTGCTCGATGTCCTTGCGCACCATCTCGAGAAAGTACGCACCGGTACCGACCCGATCGCGGTGCAGTGACACGCCGAGCGGCTCGGCGACCGCCGCGTCGTGGGTGTCGGCGTCGATGTAGCCCTGCTCGAGCATGTTGTCGAGGACCTTATTGCGCCGCGCCAGCGCGTTTTCCGGTCGCTTGATCGGGTTGTAGCGGTTGTTGGCGCTGGGAATCATGCCGGCGAGCAGCGCCGCCTCGGCCACGGTCAGGTCGAGTGCGGGCTTGTCGAAGTACAGCTGCGACGCCGCCTCGACCCCATAGGCGCCGTGGCCGAAGAACACCTGATTCGCATACATGGTGAGGATCTGGTCCTTGGACAGGCGCTTCTCGATGTCGATCGCGAGCAGCGCCTCCTTGATCTTGCGGGTCAGCGTCCTCTCCCGCTCGAGGAAGAGATTGAGGGCGAGCTGCTGGGTCAGCGTCGAGCCGCCCTGGGTGACGATCCGGTCGCGGCCCTTGATCCAGTTCTTGGCCATGACCAACGCGGCGCGCATGATCGCCCTGGGGTCGACCCCGCCGTGTTCGTAGAAGTCGGCGTCCTCGATGGCGACGATCGCGTGCTTGAGGTGGTCCGGGATCTGGTCCGGCGCGAGCTCGACGCGCTGCTCGACCGCCCAGCTGATCAGCTCGGAGCCGTCGGCGGCGTAGACGTGGGTCGCGGTTGCCGGTCGGAAGGTCGGCAGAGCGTCGACCTGGGGCACGTGGAGAAACTGGGCCACGACCCACCCTGCCAGGCCCCCGGCGACGACGCCGACGACGGCGGCCACCGCGAGGTACTTGAGCAGCACACGGAACGTCTTCCGCATGGTCGTAGAGTAGCAGAGGAGTCGTGGCGATCGTGTGGCCGGTTCAGGGCGCTCGCGGGCCGATTCGGTGGCTGCTAGTTGGCGGCGCTCCAGGCCGACACGTCGCCGCTTTCGAACCTGTCCGAGAAGATGCCGAACCAGTCGCCGTACGCGACCTCGACCACGTAGCCTTCGGTGGTCACGCTCTCGACGCAGATCCGGATCTCGTTCGGCGTGTCGTCGAAGCACTCGCCGGGCAGCCACATGGCGCCGGCGTCCCCGCCGTTGGACGGGTTGTCGGCGTCGACCAGCCAGGCCGGTTCGCTCCGGCTCGGGTTGACCTCGTGGATGATCACCGCGAAGCCGGGCAGGTTGCCGTCGTAGCTCACCTGGTCACGGACCTCCACCGTGTACCAGCGGTTGGTGCCGGCGATCGGTACGGTCACCATCCGGAGGTTCGACGTCGTTTCGAGCGTCAGGTGATCGATGGAGAAGTGGAAGACTCCGGCCGACGAGACCTCCGCTTTCGCCGCCGGCGCGATCCAGCCGAGCGCGTTCTTGTGGTACGAGATCGTGTGCTTGCCCACCGTGCCGTAGGTGCCGTCGTGAACGGCGTAGTTCCAGGTGTCGCTCATCACGTCCCACGGGTTGTCGTACGGGTCGCCGTCACCGTCGGCGTTGTTCGAGTGCGGCAGCCCGAAGGCGTGTCCCATCTCGTGGCCGATCACCCCGACGTTGCGCCAGCCCCAGGGCGGCTCCCAGGTCACGCCGCCCCAGCCGCCCCAGGCGTACGGCCCGAAAGTGTCGTTGAACATCAGGTTGACGCCCTCGTAGTTGTTGACGTTGACGCTGCCCGACGCGGCCGACGTGCAGTCGTCGTACAGCGCGGTCAGCATCGGGCTGTAGTTGCCGCCCGCGCTCAGGTCGATGTAGTACTGCTGGGTGTGCGGCAGCGTGAACCACCCGGCGGCGGTCGACCCGACCACGTCGACCTGGCCGTACGACTGGCGGCGCCAGTAGTGGTCGAGCCCCGGCCACGTGGCGCCGTACATGCCCTGAAAATAGGACAGCCCCTCGGGCGGCAGTCCGACATCCGCGAACTTGCACATCAGCGACGCGTAGGGGTAGGAGCCGGACGCCTCGGGCGCTGCGTCGTCGCCGGGCAGCCGTTGCACCTCGATCACGGTCGCGGCCGGGGCGTCAGGCGCGGGATCGGCCACCAGCGTTCGGACGCGGGCACCGGTGGCCGCCATCGGGCCGCCGATGGCGGCAAGCTGAGCCGGGTCGAGCGCGAGATCGGTGATCGAGCCGTCGTCGCGGCGCAGCACGGCCGCCATGACGACCGGCGCCTGCGTCCCGGCCTCGGGCGTTGCCCAGGCGAGCAGCAGCTCACCCTCGAGCCACCGGGTCGCCGCAGCGTTCTCGTCGGCCTGCGTGGAATCGCAGAGCGCGATCAACGCAACGGTGAGAAGGGTCAGGCACAGCTTCCAGCTTTGAGTCTTCATGGACCGCTCCTTGTGCGACGTGCCCCCCACATACACCCTAGTCCACGACGTGTTG
>JASFPU010000153.1:0-7200 GCA_050115855.1 Holophagae bacterium | reverse complement strand
GTTTCTGATCTGGTCTCGGTCGGCGAGGTCGGACAGCGGGTCGGTCAACCACCACCTGCCATCGACCCGTTCGACCCGGATGTGGTCGTTGCCGGCGACAATGTCGAGCGTCGAAATATCAGACTCAGCGAGCGACACGACCTCGCGCGACCGCCAGTCGTCAACCGGCAGATCGAGCCTCGACACGAAGCTGCCGGCGCACAGCACGATCTCCGAATCGTCGCCACGTCGCACCGCCCGTTTGGCACCGAGCGGCGTCGTGCCGCCCACCTCGAGCTGATAACGATGGTCGTCACCGTCGATCAGGACAACCTCGAATTCGGGGTCGTCGAGGCCGTAGGCCGTTGGATCGACCTCGTCGGCGCGCAGCACGCGGTCCGCGTCGAGATCGGCGACCGCCTCGAGCAGCCCGAGCACGGCGGCGCCGTCCGCCGGGTATGTCACCGGATCGGTCAGCCGCCACCCGCCGTCCTCGTCAACCAAACGAATGTGTCCGTGGCTGGTCTGCAGGTCGATCACCGCGATGTCGTCGATGTCGAGGTCCGGGAACACGCGGTCGGCACGCTCCCGTCGCTCCTCCGAGGTCGGCTGATGGCGCTCGACGAAGGTGATGAAGGCGCCCAGGACGACCACCAGGGCCGCGAGCACGATCAGGCTCTTGCTGCGCATCTGGCCTCCCCTGCCCCGACGATCAGCGCCGACGGCGGCGCCAGACCAGCACACCAGCGGCGATCGCGGCGCCCGGCATGATGAGCAGCACGACCGCCAGGATAATCCTGAGTTGCTGTTGGCCGATGAAGAACCCGAGCTCGCCGACGTCACGTGGAGGGATGCCGAGCGAGTGGTCGCGGGCCGCCAGCCAGTTGAAGGCGTTGAGCGCGAGAATCTCGTTGCCGGCGTTGTCGATGTTGGCGTCGGTCATGAAGTCGGAATCGCCGAACACGACGAGCCGGAACGTGTCGTCGCCCGGCGGCGATGCGGCGTCGTCCCCGCCGGTGTCGTCCCCGTCGGCGGGGACCGCGGGCTCGGCCGCGCTTTCGACCGCCACCGCGACCGCGACCGGTCCCTCGGTGTCGACGCCGGTGTCGAACACCACCGGGTCGCCGCGCAGCAACATGCCGAGATCGGACTCGCCCCAGCCGTCGTCGCTGGTTTCGACCAGAACGGTCGCATCGTCGCTGTCGGCGACCAGCGACCGGGTCACGGCGAACAGCACGGCGACCCCGTCCAGCCCGGTCGTCACCGGGTGGGCGGCGAAGTCGGTCAGGTAGACCGCCGACAGATCGAAGAACGGCAGCTTGCGCGATGGGTCGACCACCAGGTCGTCGCCGACCTCGACGCCGCGTCCTGCGAGCATCGGTTCGAGCCGGGTCTGGCGCATCGAGCCGTCGGTCTCGATCAGGGGATCGAGCGCGACCAGCAACCGTCCGCCCCGATCGAGAAAGCCGTCGAGCAGGTCGATCTCGGCCTCGGTGAACGCCCGGGTCGGACCGACGATGGCGAGCATGTCGGCGTCGTCGGGCACCTCACCCGACAGCAGGCTGACCTCTTTCGTTTCCATGTTGTCGCGCTTCAACGCCTCAACCAGGGCGGCGAGGCTCCGGCCCGCCAGGGTGCCGGAGGCGGGCGACGTCGGCGACGCCTCGCCGTGCCCGGTGACGAAGTAGACCACCGGCGCCGCGCTTTGAACCAACGACTGGATCGCGGAGGTGAACGCCTCCTCGCCTTTGAACGCCCGGATGGTCGGCGCCTGGCCGAACTGCATGCCCTGGTAGTCGTACTCGACCATATCGTCGGCGGTGACGTACTTTGTCCGGTCGCCGACGCTGAACACCACCGTGTCGGCCATGGAGATGCCGAATTGCTCGGCGAGCTGCTGGGTCTTGAGCGGCTCGCGCTCGGGATCGATGTACTCCACGGAGATCTTGTCCGACGCCGCCTGGTACCGCTCGAGCAGCTCGTGCGCCTGGTCGAAGATCGGGCTGCCGGGCACCATGAACACGATGACCCTGACCTCGGACGAGAGCCCCCTGACCAGCTCGAGCGACGTGTCCGACAGGGTGTAGAGCTGGGACGAGGTCCAGTCCCACCGCTGGTAGTGCCGCGCGCCGAGCCAGTTGGCCATGATGACGAGCAGCACGACGAGGATCAACCCGAGCCCACCGGCCGCACCGTACCTCAAGGTCTGCCGTCGCATGGCGTCACCTCCACTTGGCGAGCTCGAGGCTCTTGGTTGACAGGAACAGGAACAGCACCGTCAGCGACAGCCCGTACACCAGGTGTCTGGTGTCGACGATCCCCTTCGAGAAGTCCGCCATGTGCTGCCACAGATCGGTGTGGTCGATGACGGCGGCGATCGGCGACGACGAGACCATGAGACCGCGCAGCAACGGCAGGCCGAAGAGGACGATCAACCCGGTGAAGGCCAGAACCGCGGCGATGATCTGGTTCCGGGTCAGGGTCGACGCGAACAGGCCGAGCGAGACGAAGATCGCCCCGAACAACACAACGCCGAGGTACGACGCCGCGACCGCGCCCCAATCGATCGACGCTCGGCTCTTCACCATCAGCACGTAGATCACGGTCGGAAGCCAGAGCGTGAGGTAGAACGCCCACGACGCGAGGAACTTGCCGAGGATCACCTGGGTTTCGGTCACCGGCGACGTGAGCAGCACCTCGATGGTGCCGGAGCGCCGTTCCTCGGCGACCAGCCGCATCGTGATCAAGGGCGCCACGACCAGGAAGAACCAGAAGAAGATCGTGCCACCGAAGAACGCCTGGAGTATCGACATCGTCGATTGTCCGGGCTGGCTGAGGTAGCCGACGATCAGCGCGAAGAGCGCGCCCTGGAGCAGCAGGAACGCAGCCATCACGATCCAGGCCAGCGGCGACGAGAAGTAGGCGATGAGCTCGCGTCGGACGATCGCCCCGAGTGCCTTCATGTCACACCTCCTCGGCGGCGACCGGCGCCGCGACGTCATCCGCGGTCGTCAGGCGGACGAAGACGTCCTCGAGGGTGGCCTGCTCGAGCGACAGACCGAGCAGGACCCAGTCGCGTTCGACGGCGAGACGGAACACCGCCTCGCGGGGGTCGGCCTCCGTCGCGTGCTCGACCAGGAACGCTCCATCCGGCCGACCGGTGACCGCCGCCACTCCCGGCAACCTGCTGAGGCTTTCGGCGGCGGTGTCGTCGGCGCCGCCGAGCTCGACCCTCAGCACCGGATTTCCGAGCAGCTTGGTTCGGAGCGCCTCGGGTGTTCCGTCGGCGACGAACCGGCCGTGGTCGATGATGAAGACCCGTTCGCAAATCTGCTCGACCTCCGGCAGAATGTGGGTTGACAGCACCACCGTGTGATCGCGGCCGAGCTCGGTGATGAGCTCGCGCACTTTGATGATCTGGTTCGGGTCGAGACCGACGGTCGGCTCGTCCAGGATCAGCACCGGCGGTCGATGGATGAGCGCCCCGGCCAGCCCGACACGCTGGCGGTACCCCTTGGACAGCGTGCCGATCACCTGCCGATGGACATCGGTCAGCATGCACCGCTCGACGACGTAGGCGAGCCGGTCGGTGAGCTCGGACCGGGGGACGCCTTCGACGTCGGCGCGGAACCGCAGGTACTCGTCGACCCGCAGCTCCGGGTAGAGCGGCGCGTTCTCGGGGAGGTAGCCGATGGTTCGGCGCACCGCCACCGGATCGTCGTCCAGGTCGACGCCGGCGACCACCACCCGCCCGGTCGTCGGGGGTAGGAATCCGGTGATCATCCGCATAGCGGTCGTCTTACCGGCGCCGTTGGGGCCGAGAAAGCCGACGATTTGACCTTCGGGGATGAAGAATGACAGACCGTCGACGACGGGTCTGTCGACGTAGGTCTTGCCGAGATGTTCGACCTCGATCATGAAACTGCTCCTGGGGCTCGGAGGCGGGCGCGCACCATCCGGCCCGATCGGTCGCTCACTCGCGGACGATAAGCAAGACGGGTGCCGGATTCAAGTGCCTCATGACGGTCGCGCCGAATGGGAATCGCGCCGATGTGGCGTCAGGGCGTGTCGCGCACCGGGGTGACGATGAGCATCAGGGTGGTCGAGCCCAGCGTGAACTCGTCCTGGTGGTGGAGCGGACTCCGCTGCACCCGCTCGCCTTCGACCCAGGTGCCGTTGGTCGCGCCCAGGTCGGTGACGGTCACGTCGGCGTCGCGAATCTCGAGCGCCGCATGCCGACGGGAGACCTCGGAGTCGCGCAGCTGGATGTCCACCGCCGAGCCGCGACCGAGGAGGACCCGTGGTCTGTGGATCTGGAACACCGTTCCCGCCTGGTCACCGGCGATGACGGCCAGCGAGTAGCGCCGGTCGGTCGGCAGGGGTGGCAGCGGCTCATCGAGGTCGACCTTCGGCGCCTCGGGCTCGACCGGCGGCTCGGGCGGCTCGACCCCGGACATGTCGAGCTCGAGCCTGGTCCCTGTTTCCCGCGTCAGCTCGACGTCGGTGGCGTCCGACTCGACCTCGGCGGCGGCCGCCTCGGGCGCCACCGCGGGGTTGATGGTCTCGAAGGTCAGCCCGCAGGACGTGCACTTGACGCGCTTCGAGCGGGCGCCGTCGAATCGCCGCTCGTCGTACCGGTAGCGCGTCTCGCATTTCGGGCAGGTGATGATCACGTCGACCTCCGAAGCCCTCCCATGATATCAGCCTCGCGGGATCGAGACGCCGATTCAGTCTTGGTCGACCGCGTCGGGCGCCGTCCAGCGGTCGATCCAGTCGAGCACGATGTCGTGCCACTGGATCGAGTTGGCCGGCTTGAGCACCCAGTGGTTCTCATTCGGGTAGTAGAGCAGCCTGGATGGTACGCCCCGACGCTGGAGGGCGTTGAAGGTCGCCAGGCCCTGGGTGTCGACCACTCGATAATCACGCGCTCCGTGGATGACGAGTTCCGGGGTCGACCAGTTGCCGACGAACTGGATCGGCGAGTGCTTGGTGTAGCCGTCCGGGTTGTCCCAGGGCGTGCCTTCGTGCTCCCACTCCGGAAACCACAGCTCGTCGGTGTCGTAGTACGCCATGAGCTCGTCGAGATTACCATCGTGGCAGACGAGGGCGGCGAAGCGGTCGGTCTTGCCCTGGATCCAGTTGATCATGTAGCCACCGAAGCTCGCGCCCAGAGCCGCCACGCGATCGCGATCGACCCACGAGTGCCAGGCCAGCACGTGGTCGAGGCCCTTCATCAGGTCCTCGAACGGGGCGCCGCCCCAGTCGCCCCGGATGGCGTCGAGGAACGCCTGTCCGTACCCGGTGGAACCGTGGAAGTCGATCATCGCCACGGCGTAGCCGTGTCCGGCATAGATCTGCGGGTTCCAACGGTAGTGCCAGTGGTCGTCGAAGCTGCCCTGGGGTCCGCCGTGGATGAGGAATGCCAGCGGGTAGCTGTGCCCGGGTGTCCGACCGACCGGTTCGATGAAGTAGCCGAAGACCTCGTCGCCGTGGGCGCCCATGAACGAGAACTGGCGGTACGCACCGAACCCGATCGTTGCCAGGCGATCGCCGTTGAGATCCGTGATCTGGAGCGGCTCACCGCCTTCTGCCGGTCGGACGAAGAGCTCGACCGGCGACACCAAGCTGTCCTGGGCGAACAGCAGGCGACCGTCGGGCAGTGGCCTCGGTGAGCTGTTGGTGTGCCGGGTCAGCAGGGCCTCGACGGTGCCGTCG
The DNA here is from genome assembly GCA_050115855.1 of Holophagae bacterium. Taxonomy (GTDB): domain Bacteria; phylum Acidobacteriota; class Thermoanaerobaculia; order Thermoanaerobaculales; family Sulfomarinibacteraceae; genus JAHECW01. Next base: position 1,506 of record JASFPU010000153.1, on the reverse strand, counting down.
TCGACCCCGATGCGGAAGATCGAGTGGTTGCCGATGTTGTCGGCCGAGGCGTAGAGCGTGCCCCCGTCCGCCGACCAGGTCAGGTCCGCGGGAGAGCGGTCCCAGCCCTCCGTCAGCACCTCCGGTGCGCCGTCCGGCCAGTCGATCACGACGACCCGGAACCGGTCGGCTTCAAAGCCCGGTCGCGCCATCGCCAGGTAGGCGAGCCGGCTGCCGTCCGGCGAGAACGTCGGCGCCGCATCCCACGCCGGGTTGGCCGCGGTCAGCTCGCGCGGCGGCAGCGATGCATCGGTCGGCACGACCCAGAGGTCGAAGTCGGTCGACCAGGTCTCCTCTGATCCCTGAACCACCTTGGCCGAGTACACCACCCAGCGGTCGTCGGGCGACACCGACCAGTCCTCGTCGCCGCCCCACGGCAGGGTCGGGCAGTCACCGTCGACCCCGGCCATCAGATCGACCGGCGCGCCGGCCGCTCGTCCACCGTCGCCCAGGGCGAGCCGGAACAGATGGTTGCGCCGGCCGTCCTTCCAGGTGTCCCAGTGGCGGACGAAGGTCCGGTCGAAGATCATGCCCGTGGCGACTCGCGCCGCCCTTTCATCGAGCCGGTCGACGGTGCACGGCACCGAGCTCTCGCAGTCGGGATAGACCTTGAGCCCGAGGTAGAGGGCCGCGGCGTCGGGACCGACCTGGAAGGCCTCGACATCGAGCGGCAGATCGGTGACCTGCTCGGCCTCGCCGCCGTCGACCGCGATGCGCCACACCTGGGTCGATCCGGTCCGCCCGGACAGAAAGTAGAGCACCCGGTCTCCCGCCCAACGCGGCGATGAGTCCGACGCTTCGTGGTTGGTCAACCGGCGAGCGCCCGAGCCGTCGGTTCCGGCGAGCCACAGGCTGCTGTGGCCGCGGTTCGCATCGAGATCCATCGTCGTCACGGTGAATGCGACGAGCCGCCCGTCGGGCGACGGTCGTGGGTCCGCAATCCGTTCCATCGCCACCAGGTCGTGAACGTCGAATGGTTCGGTGTCGGCCGCCGCCGATACGGCTGCCAGACCACAGACGAGCACCGGGATCATGAGACAACGACGCATGGACCACCTCCCGCCCGTGGCACCGGGCAGACGGTATGGTAGCGCAGTACGGTTCGCGGCCGCTTGTGCGGCCGCGGACTACGCGTGCGGGTTCCAGGCGCTCAGATCTCCGCTTTCGAAGCCGTCGGCCGACAGCGGTTGGTCATCAGCGGCTGCGTCGTCGACCGGCCCGCTGACGACCGGTCGCTCGGGCATCACGTTGGTCGACGCCGCGATCCGGGTCGGCGCGGCATCGTCAGGCGCGGCGTGGTCGGGCGCGGGCCGAACCGTTGTCGGCTCCGCGGGAGTCTCGGCGGGCGCCTCGCTGTGGATCAGCGGAGCGACCTCGGCCGGATCCTCGAAGCTCAGGCTTCGAATCATCCCGGCATCAGCGGTCGCCGGTGCTGGTGGGCTCGCGGGTTGCCGGCCCAGCCACAGA
>JASFPU010000152.1:0-7207 GCA_050115855.1 Holophagae bacterium | reverse complement strand
ATGGAACGCAAAACTCAAAACTCGAAACTAGGAACTTGGAGCGAGAGCGATGGCCTCGATCTCGATCGAGGCGCCGAGCGGCAGTGCGCCGACCTGGAACGCTGAGCGTGCCGGCGGCGCGTCCGGAAAGTACTCGGCGTAGACCGCGTTCATCCGCTTGAAGTCGCCGAGGTCGGTCATGAAGACGGTCATCTTGACCACCCGGTCGAGTCCGCTCCCTCCGGCCTCGAGCACCGCCCGGACGTTGTCGAGCACGCGGCGGGTCTGATCCTCGATCGGGCCGCCGACGAGCTGCCCGGTGGCCGGATCGACGGGGATCTGACCCGCGGTGAAGACCAGTTGGTCGGTGCGGATCCCCTGCGAGTACGGACCGACGGCGCCCGGTGCACGATCGGTGGCGATGATGTCACGTGTCATCTTTCATCCTCCTTGTCCCGGTCCAGGATCGCCTCCGGGTCGGAGACGTCGTCGCCCAGGCCGTAGACCAGTCGACCGGCGAGAGGGTCGGGTACCCACTCGAGATCGAAGGCCCAAACGCGTTGTTGCAGTGACTTGAACATCTCGATCTCCCGTCACAGGCCGCCGGCCCGACGCCGGTGGACGAGCTCGACCACACCGATGGCGAGCACGGCAACCGCCACCGACCACAGGAGAATCACGCCCCGTAGAGACATCGAGGGCGGACTCGCGACGAGCCACACGACGAGCACACCGGCGCCGACCATGTTGATCGTGATGGCCCCGTCGAGGCCCAGGCCCGGCCGGCCGGCACGTGCGAGGAGGAGTGCGATGCCGATGCCGACGAGCACGGCGCCGAGCAGGCTCGGGTAGAAGCCGCTCGCGGCGGCGGGAAGGCCGAGCGGCCGGCCGATCCCGAAAGGAATCGCCAGCAGCACCCCACCCAGGATCAGGTTGGCGACGGCGTCGACGAGCAGCAGCGGTCGATCGTCCGTCGGCATGGTGTCAGCTCACCGCCAGCAGGCAGAGCGTGGCGATCGTCGCGAAGACGATCCAGGAGAGGTGGCGGGCCCGGGTGACGATCAACGCGAGTGCGGCGCTGAGGACGAAGGTCTGAGCAATGGCGAAGATCACGGCGTCGCCGGCTCGGAGATCGCCCAACGCGCCGGACAGCAGAACCAGAACCGCGGCCAGACCGAACCACGCGATGGTCGTCAGGTGCCAGCCGAACCGGACGGTCTGCCGGGTGAAGGAATCGTCACCGAACAGCTCCGGGAGGTCGTTTCGGCGCAGCAGCCGGCGGACGATGTACCGCTCACCGAGCCAGGAATGAGCGACGCCGACGGCGATCACGAGCAGCGCCGCCGACAGCAGCAACCGGTTCACGATGGTGTCTCCTCTCCACTGCGGTAGAAGCGGATCCGGACCTTCTCGATGGTGGCCAGCCCCTCGCCGATCGCGGTGTCGATGACCGGGAGAAAGGCCTCGATCTTGTCCTCTGTGTCGACGATCTCCACCACGACGGGCAGGTCGGAGGACAGGCGGAGGAACTTCGTCGTGTGCAGCCGGCTCTTGCCACCGAAGCCTTCGATGCCGCGGACCACGGTCGCGCCGGCGAGCCCGGATCGGCGTGCCTCACGGACGATCCACTGGTACAGCGGCTGTCCTGCGTGCCGGTCGCTCTCGCCGATGAAGACGCGCAGCAGGTGTCCTTCGTCAGGGAGCGTCATGGTGCCTCCTCACACGAGCCGGGCTCCGTGATAACCGAGCCAGGCGGCGCCGAGCCCGAGGATCAGATGGCCGGCAACGTTGGCGACCGCGCGGAGCGCTTGGGCGCCGTCGGACAGCGAGACCGTCTCGAACGCAAAGGTGGAGAAGGTCGTGAAGCCGCCGAGCACGCCGATGAATACGAACAGCCGGGTGTTGGCCGAGAGCGCACCGCGAAAATCGGCCAGGCCCCCGAGCAGACCGAGCATCAGGCAGCCGACGACGTTGACCGTCAATGTTCCCCAGGGAAAGATCGCGTTGGGGACCAGGCGGTAGGTCCAGCCGGAGACCAGGTACCGCAGTGCGGTGCCGACGAAGCCTCCGACCCCGACCCAGAGCGCCTGAACCAGCGGATGTTCCATCGGCGGCACCTTAGCAGAGCTCGCGAGGTGCGGATCGGAATTTCGGCGTACGGGCGGCGGTCTCTCGTGGCAATAAAGGAGAGGCGCCAGGAGCGACGCGAAACCGGAGGCCGGAGCCCTGTCTCGACACGTCCTATTTCTGAAAGAACAGGTACGCCGCCAGACCGATGAGGACGACCGCGAACAGCTTCTTGAACTGCGCCGTGGAGATGTGCTCGACCAGCCGGGCGCCGACCTGGGCGCCGACGATTCCTCCGACGCCGAGCAGCAGGCCGACCCTGAGATCGACGTTGGCCAGCCGGTTGTGCGCGATCAGCGCCGAGATCGACACGACGAGAATCGCAACGAACGATGTGCCGACGGCCTTCTGCGCCGGATAGCCGAGAAAGAGCAGGAGCGGGACGACCAGGAAGCCGCCGCCGAGACCGGTGAAGGCGGCGCCGAGACCGACCGCAATGCCGATGACGGCCAGCAGGAGGGGATGTGGGCTCACGTGAATCTCCTTTGTGTCGGGTGGATGGTGAGCCGATCGGCGGACCCTCAGGATCAGTCGTGCGGCAGACGCTCGCCGGTGGTGACGAAGTGGTTGAGCTCGTCCTCCCAGGTCCGCATGAATCCGTCGAAGTGCTCCTGGGTGAACTCGCGGACGACCCGATCCCCGTCCGGACCGAGGGCGGTGAAGGTGTAGCTGATGTGCGCTCGGGAGCGATCGGCCCGGTCGGCCTCGAGGCGGATGACGATCTGCCCGACGACGATCCCCGGGATCACCTTGACGATCTCCAGGTGATGGTGCTTCGGATCGTGCACCGTGATGACCCAGATCGCCTCCTGGGGACCCGCTGCGGTGACGAAGAGGCAACCGGGTTCGGCGGCACCGGAGGCCGAGATCACGAGACGCGGATGCCAGCCGTTGACCCACTCGGCCTCGCGCACCGGGCAGAGCAGCGGAAACACCTCGTCCGGGCTCGCGGCCAGATGCTGTGTGTAGCTTCGGGTGACGCGATGGGGTGTGAGGACGTTCATGGTCTGCCTCGCCTCGGTTGTGGTTCTCGAGAGATCGACACGAGTGTAGCGCGGAACCCTCCGAGGTTGGGAATGCCAGCCCGCGGCACGGTAGAATGACACGGTGCGGCATCACGCAACCAGCCCGCTGTGGCGTCTGTTCCAGGACGCCCGCGTCGCGACCGACGTGGTCGGCGATGGGATCACGCGGCTGACGGTGTCGAGCCGGTGGACCCGACGCCTCGGGTTTGACGTGTCGGCCTACGTTGTCGACGATCTGATGGTCGACACCGGGTTCGCCCACGCCCGACAGGCGGTGCTCGACGCTGTCGATGGCCACCCCCTCGTCGCCATCTGCTGCAGCCACAACCACGAGGACCACACCGGTAACTGTCGCCCGCTGGCCACCATCCACGAATGCCCGGTCTACATCCGCCACCACCGTCTGCGCTACGGTGAAGGCGTCCGTCGGCTCAAGCCGTACCGCGCCTGGTGGTGGGGCTCGCCCGGCCGGTTCGATGCCGAGGAGATGCCGGAGGTGGTCGTCGGCGGAGAACGGAGGCTCCGCGCCCTGCCCGCGCCCGGTCACTCGATGAACCACGTCGTCCTGTGGGAGGAGGCCTCGGGAACCGTGTTCACCGGAGATCTGTTCATTTCACCCGGCGCGTCCGCCGTGATGACGCAGGAGAACCCGTACGATCTCGTCGACTCGCTGCGCCGGGTCGCGGCCGTCGGACCCCGGTTGATGCTGACCGGCCACGGTACGGCCATCGAGGATCCGGTGCCTCGGCTGCTCGCCAAGGCCGACCGGGTCGAGGCCGCCGCCGCTCGCGCCGTCGAGCTGCACGGCGCGGGGATGCCCGAGCGCGCGATCGTGCGCGACCTGTTCAGCAACGGTCACGCCAAGGACCGCTGGCTCGAGCTCATGACCCAGGGTGAGTTCTCGCGGGTCAACTTCGTCCGTGCCGCGGTGCTTCACGCTCGTGAGCGGTGAGCGGCCGGTTGAACGCCACCCGACCTCACGCTTCGGCGCCCGCGTAGAATGGCCCGGTGATGACGGTCGAGGACATCTGCGCCGCACTCGAGCGGCACACGCCGCAACGGCTGGCGCGGAACGAAGGGCTCAAGGTGGCGTCCGTGGCCGCGGTCGTCCGGCAGGCCCGGTCCGATGTCGAGCTGCTCTTCATCCATCGTGCCGAGGATCCCGCCGACCCCTGGTCCGGTCACATGGCCTTCCCGGGTGGCCGCGTCGAACCGCACGACCGGAACCCTCGGGCCGCCGCCGAACGCGAGACGCTGGAGGAGGTCGGGTTGGACCTGACGTCGGCCGGCCGCCTGCTCGGTCGGCTGTCGGACGTCGCCGCGGTCGGTCGCGGCCGACCCATGTCGTTGGTCATCGAGCCGTTCGTCTACTCGGTCGATACGCGACCCGATTTCCGGCCCAACCACGAGGTCGCGGCGGTCGTCTGGGTGCCTCTCGGCTACCTGCTCGACCGATCCAACCGATCGAAGGTTCCCTGGCGGCACGGCGACATCGATGTCGAGCTGCCGTGCTACCGCTTCGCCGATCACGTCATCTGGGGGCTGACCTTCGGCATGGTGGACGAGCTCATCACGTTGCTCGAGGGTGGCACCGGCCCCGGTCGCTGGCTCGACCCCCGGAAGCGAGTCGACAGTTGACAGTTCACAGTTGAGCCTCTTGCAAAATTCGACAATCGGACACAAAGGTCTTCCGGCCCTCTTCACCAGCAGGCCGGCGAGACGCCGGCCCTACAATGGTTCTCAGCCCTTTGTAGTGCCGGCGTCTCGCCGGCACAGAGACCACAAACCAATAACTTGCCCCGACCGGTGGATTTTGCAAGCGGCTGAGTTGACAGCCCATCGCAATCGAACCGTTTGCCTCGTCGCTCGCTGTTGACTGTCGACTGTTGACTGTCGACTTTTCAGTGTGCTTCGTCCCAGTTGCGTCCCACGCCGAGGTCGACGACGAGCGGGACCGACAGCTCGATGGCGCCGATCATCTCCTCCTTGACCATCGTGCCGACCGCGTCGGCGGCATCCTCGTCGACCTCCAGCAGGAGCTCATCGTGGACCTGGAGCAGCATCTGCTGGCCGGGAAACTCGTCGCGCAGTCGTCGGTCGACCTCGATCATGGCCTTCTTGATGAGATCGGCCGCCGAGCCCTGGACCGGCGTGTTGATCGCGATCCGCTCGGCCGCGGCGCGGGCGTTGAAGTTGCCCGACGCGAGGTCGGGGACCGGCCGGCGCCGGCCGAGCAGGGTCTCCACGTACCCCTTCTCCTTCGCCGCCTCCAGCGTCCGCCGTTTGTAGTTCTCGACCTCCGGAAAGCGTTTCTTGAAGCGCTTGATGTAGCGGTCCGCCTCGCTGCGGGGAATTCTGAGCTGCTGCGCCAGACCGAACGCGCTCTGGCCGTAGACGATGCCGAAGTTGACCGCCTTGGCGATCGTCCGCTGCTGTCGTTCGATCGCCTCGGGCGCGACGTCGAACAGGCCGGCGGCGGTCTCGGCGTGCACGTCCGCGCCGGCGGCGAAGGCGTCGGCGAAGCCGCCGACCCCGCCGCACAGGTGAGCGAGGATCCTCAGCTCGACCTGCGAGTAGTCGGCCGCGAGCAGCACCCGTCCGGGTGGCGCGACGAAGGCCTGGCGGATGCGTCGGCCGACGGGGGTTCGGACCGGGATGTTCTGCAGGTTGGGGTCGGTCGACGACAGCCGGCCGGTGGCCGCGGTCGTCTGCGAGTAGGAGGTGTGGAGCCGTCCGGTCTCCGGATTGATCAGCTCGGGCAGTGGATCGACGTAGGTGTTCTTGAGCTTGACCAGCGACCGGTAGTCGAGGATCGCCGCCGGCAGCGGGTGCTGCAGCGCGAGCTCGGTGAGCACCCGTTCGTCAGTCGACGCCCCGGTTTTGGTCTTTCTGATGATCGGCAGACCGAGCTCGTCGAACAGGACCTCGCGCAGCTGCTTTACCGAGCCGATGTTGAACTCGCGACCGGCGGCTTCGAAGCACCTTCTCTCGGCGTCGGCGATGCCGATCTCGAGCTCGGCCGACAGCTCGGCCATGGCATTGCGGTCGATCGTGATGCCGTTCATCTCCATCGTCGCGAGGACCGGCATCAACGGCACCTCGAGCTCGCGGTAGAGGTCGAGCAGACCATCGTCGTCGAGCCGCGTGGTGAGCTTGGCATCGAGCAGCCACGCGACGTGGGCGTCCTCGGCGGCGTAGTCCCGGGCCGTCTCGAGTGGGACGTCGGCGAAGGTGCGGTCCTTGGTGACCACGTCGCCGAACGGGATCATCCTGTGATTGAGCCAGACCAGAGCCAGATCGTCGAGCTTGTGCGACCGCCGGTCCGGGTTGAGCAGGTAGTCGGCGAGCAGGGTGTCGCCGTCGATGCCGGCCAGCTCGACGCCGTGCCGAACCAGCACCTCGAGATCGTACTTGAGATTCTGGCCGGTCTTGCCGCGCGCCGGGTCGGTGAGAAACGGGGCGAGCGCCTCGCGCACGGTCGCCCAGTCGAGCTGCGGCTCGAGCACCGCGTGCGCCACCGGTACGTACCATGCGACCTCGTCGTCGGCGCAGAAAGACAACCCGACGAGCCCCGCCGACATCGCGTCGAGCGAGGTCGTTTCGGTGTCCAGGGCGAAGCGAGGTGCAGCCTTGAGAACCTCGACCAGCTCGGTCAGGCCGTCGGTGTCGGTCACCAGGCGGTAGGCGTCCCGGTCGATGGCGCTCATGTCGCCGCCGAACTCGCGCAGCAGACCGCGGAACTCGAGCTCGGTGAACAGGTTCCTTGCCCGGTCCTCGTCCGGCGGCCAGACCAGTGCAAGCTCGTCGAGACCGGTCTCAACCGGTGCGTCGTCGCGGATGGTGGCAAGCTGACGTGACAGATAAGCCGACTCCCGGTCGCGCTCGAGCTTGGCACGGACGCCGGGCGGCGTGACCTCGTCGAGGTGGGCGTAGATGTCGTCGAGCCCCTTCCACTTGGCGAGCAGCGCCTTGACCCCCTTCTCGCCGATGCCCTTGACACCCGGGATGTTGTCCGACGAGTCGCCCCAAATACCGAGCGCGTCGGGAACGAGCTCGGGCGGGCAGCCGAACTTCTC
>JASFPU010000151.1:0-7209 GCA_050115855.1 Holophagae bacterium | reverse complement strand
GCCCGACGGCGGCGTCGAACGCCGGACGCCACGGTCCCGCGCTGGCCGACGCGATGCCGCCGTCGCGCCCGGCGACCAGGCAGAGCGCGAGATCGGGCGGCCTGAGGTCCGCCGCCCGCGCGATCTCCTCCGCCACCGGGTTCCCGTCGAGACGGCCCGGTTCGCATCCCGGATGGTGCTCGAGGCGGCCGTCACGCCGTCGGAGCACGAGCGAGTGGTTGGCCTGGATCTCGTCGATGCCGGCGATCCCGGGGAAGACCATCTTGGGTCCGCCGCCGAAACCGGCGAAGTAGTGGTGACGGACGGCGCCGACGGTGATCAGCAGGTCGGATCGGACAACGCCGCTGTCGAGCCGCAGCGGCAGGCCTGGCCTCAGGTCGCCGACCGCCACCAGCCGATCCGGGTCGCGGCTCGAGTGCTGGCGCACCTCGACGCCGCTCGGCAGCTCGCCGACGAGGTCCCGAACCTCCTCGTCGGGCGCCGCCGGATGCGTTCCGCAGGCGACCAGCACCTCGATCGACGACGCCGGCACGCCGGCCGCGATCAGCCGCGTGAAGAGCACCGGGAGGACCTCCGGCAGGCCGGCTCGGCGCGTCGAGTCCGGCACGACGACGGTCGCCGAGTGGCGGCCTCGAGCCAGCTCGTCGAGCGGTGGCCCGGCGAGCGGAAAATCGACCGCGCGCGACACCAGTCGAGCCTGGTCGCGGGCGCCCCGCGGTGCGCTCGGCTGTAACGGTCGAACGCGCAGGCCGCGAAGATCGACGGCAACGGTGTCGGTGCCGAAGGCGAGCTTGACGATCATCGGGCCACGATACCATCCTGGTGCTGAAGGGAGCGCGCCATGAACGGACCTGACGCCGACGAGCTCAACGGCGACGAGCAGCGATGGCTCCTCGACCTCGCGCGATCCACCATCGCGGCTCGTCTGTCGGACCGCCCGCTGCCCGACGCGCAACCCGCGCCCGGTCGATTGACCGACGCCCGGGGGGCGTTCGTCACCCTGACACGGGACGGACAGCTGCGCGGCTGTATCGGACACGTCACCGGCACCGAGGCGCTCTGGCGATCGGTCCGCAGTAATGCCGTCAACGCCGCCTTTCACGATCCCCGATTCCCGCCCGTCGAGGCGGGCGAGCTGTCGGCGATCAGCGTCGAGATCTCGGTGCTGACACCCCTGGTCACGATCGCGGGACCCGACGAGATCGTCATCGGGCGTGACGGACTGATCATCGAGCGGCGCGCGAAGCGCGGCCTCCTGCTGCCCCAGGTCGCCACGAGGTACGGCTGGTCGCCGGCCGAGTTCCTCGATCAAACCTGCCGCAAGGCCGGCCTGGCGGCCGGGTGCTGGCGGTCTCCGGACGCGCGAATCGCGCGGTTCGCGGCGCAGGTGTTCGCCGAGCCAGATCGCACCTGAGCCCGGACCCGGTACACTTCCCGACCATGCCGGTTGCGTCCCTCGTGCTGGTCGAGCCCTCGCTGGCGGGCAACCTCGGCGCCGCCCTCCGCGTGGCCGCGAACTTCGGGCTGCACCGCGTCGATCTGGTCCGTCCGGCGGTCGGCGTCGACGATGACGACGTCCGACGCTGGGCGTGCGGCGCACACGATCATCTCGAGGTTCGGCAGTGGCGCCGGTTCGACCAGGCGGTCACAGGCTACCGGACGCTGGTCGCCACGGCTTCGGCCAGGGGGCGGGACAATCTGCCGGTGGTGACACCGTCGGAGGCGGCCCGCCGACTCGCCGACCGCGGTCTGGACAGCGCCGCACTGGTGTTCGGCAACGAAACGAGTGGGCTGCGCCGGCGTCACCTGGACCGGTGCGACCTCGTCGTTCGCATCCCCACCGACGATGGCTTTCCGGTCCTCAACCTGACCCAGGCGATCGCCATTCTGATTGGCTACCTGAAGCTGCAGGCCGCACCGCCGCCACCGTCAGCCCCTGAACCGGCCACCGAAGGTGCGGTCGACGGCCTCATGGGCCACCTCGAGCTCGCCCTCGCCGACATCGGCTTCACCGAACCGGACAACCCCGAGCGGATCCTGCGCAAGCTTCGCCGTTTGTTCGGCCGCGCCGGCATCACCGACAACGAGGTCCGAATCCTGCGCGGCGTCTGTCGCCAGATGCGATGGGCCGCTCGCAGCGACCCCGAGACCGTCCTACGGACCCAAGTTCCGGACGGATCGCCGGAAACGGACTCGGAGTCGTCCAACGGGTGATCGTGGGCGCGAGATCGAACAGCGACGTCGCCTCGCACACGACGCAGCGAAACTGGAACGCCGGTCCACGAAGCTCCCGGCAGGCCACTCCGGATCGGGCTGGAACATCGGGATGTCCCCGCGACGGCATCGACCACGCCGCGTCTTGGCGTCGCGGCCTCGTCGAGCGTCCGCTCTACCGCCGGTGCCGTTGGACCTCGGATCGCAGACGGTCGGCGAGACCGAGCAGCCGAGTGTCGTCGGGAAAGCGTTCGAGCGCTTCCGACAGCACCACCGTTGCCGACATCAGCTCACCGGACCGGAGGTGGAACTGGACCAATCGCGCCCGGAGGCCCGGATCGTCCGGTTCGACTGCGACGGCCCGCTCGAGGGCGAGCCGGGCGTCGTCGAGCTTGCCGGCGCGCTCCGCGACCGAGGCGACGGCGACCAGGAGGCGGACGTCGGTCGGGTTCATGCCCCACGCTCGGCGCAGGTGGTCGAGTGCCTCGTCGAGGTCGCCACGACGTTGCGCCAGGTCGGCGAGTACCCGATACGGTGTCGGCGACGTCGGGTCGAAGGACAGGGCCGTCCGGGCTGCAGCCACGGCACCGTCCGCGTCGCCGAGACGCGCGCGAACAGCGGCGCGGGCGGCCCAGATCTGCGCCGACATCGAGCTCGGCAACCCTGGACGATCGGCGAGCTCGGCGAGCCGCCGTCGGGCGCGTTCCAGGTCGCCGTCATCGGCGTCCCACCGCGCGGCTTCCAGGGCGACGCGCGGATCATCGGCCTCGGTGTCGAGCATGTCCCTGCCCCGCGCCCGATCGCCCTGTGCGCTGAGCTCGCGCGCCAGAGCGATCACCCCCTCGGTGCGGGCTCGCGGGTAGAGCGTGAGTCGCCGCTCGAGACCGTCGAGCCGGATCCGTTGGACCTCGTCGTCCGTGATATCGATGGCGTTGAGGCCGGTCCCGGGCGCCAGCGCCTGCGCCTGAGCGAGGCGATCGAGTGCCAGGTCGCGGCGCCCCTGCGCAGCATCCGCGATCGCCGCCAATCGGTACAGACCCGGTGAGGTCGGATCGCGCGTCAGTGCCGCGTCGAGGTTGGCCGCTGCCGTATCGAGCGCCCCGGAGATGAGCGCGGCTCGGGCCAGGTTGGCGAACCCGACCGCGTCCGCCGGCGTGCACGTCATCTGGGCTGTTCCGACCCTGTCGAGCACTCGCGCCACCGTGGCGTCCGGTGCGGCTCGAAGCTCCGCGATCGGCGGTCGCCGCAGCCTGCGCACCATTTCGGGCCACAGCGGGCGCGTGTCGGCCAGTGCCGCGACGCCGGCTGCCGGTGCCGAGTGAACCTGGGCAACGAGGGATCGCCAGCGCAGCCAGCCGGCGCACGCCACCGCCTCGACAACGACGGCGGCGGCGAGCAGCGCTACGGGCCAGCGGGGCCGCGAGCCCCTCACAGCGTGAGCTCCCGCCCGTCCTCGTCGACGAAGACCAGCGCCGAGACCAGCTCGACACCGGTCGCCGCCGCGACCCGGTCGCGCGCCCGACGGCACAGGTCGACGACGTCGGACGACGTCGCCGATCGGCCGGCGGTGAGCTGGTTGCCGTCGCCACCGCCGAGTCGAACGCCGCCGACCACGGCGGACGACATGCCCGCCTCGGCGAGCAGATCGGCGGCGGTCGCGTCCGATGTGTCGAGAAACACCGGGCCCACGGTGCGCAGCCGACGTCGGGTCGGTGCGGTCGATACAGGCGGCACGATCGCGCTCGGACTCGACGGCCGAAGCCGGAACCGGACCCGGGTCACCACTCGACGCCGGAGGAGCCGAAACGAAGGCGGCGCCCAGTCATCCCGCGGCTCCCACCGCTCTGCAACGCCCCCCGGGCCGCAGAGCTCCACGTGGTCGAGGACACCGTCGGCTCGCAGCACGCCATCGGCGGCAGCCCGAACCAGACCTCCGACGGTGTGGCCGGTGTCACGGATGATCTCGAATCCTGACAGGCGGCTTCGTGTTGCAGCGCGGCACACCTGTGCCAAGTTGGCACCGGCACCGACCAGCAGCCCGTCGAGCTCGAGCTCCCAACGACCCAGATCACCGGTCAGGCTCAGCACCGGAACCCGGATTCCCCGATTGGGCGGGACCAACCGAGAGCCACCGCCGAGAACGACCCAGCCGATGCCGTGCGCCGCGGCCATGTCGATCGTGTCGCGAACCGCGTCGATGCTGTGACAGCGCACAACGAGCGACGCGAGACCCCCGACGCCGAGTGCGGTCCATGCCCGGAGATCCACCCGTTCGTGAATCTCGACGGCGTCGTTGCGACGAAGCTCCCGGAGACCGAACGTGAGGTTGTGAAGCGGTGATACCGACACTCAAGACCCCGCCTGAAGAGATTGGCACGACCCTTGCTTAAAGAGAAGGCAGCCGGGCACACAACGACCTGGTACACGCATCATACCTCCTCCTTCCTCCTGCGGGCCACACGGCCCGCCTCTTTTTTGTCAGCCGCCCGCGACGCTCACAGCGCATCGAGACCGAGCTTTTTCAGCTGGTAGAGCAACGCCTGACGCGAAATTCCCAGCTCCCGAGCCGCGGCGCTGCGATTGCCGTGGTGGCGGCCCACGACCTCCGTCAGAAGGCGTCGTTTGTACTCCGCCAGCAACGTCTCCCAGGTCCCGCGGCCGATCGAACGATCCAACCTCAGCGGCAGGTGCTCCGGGCGGACGGTTCCGCCACCGGCGCGGGACATGGCGATCTCGACACAGTTCCGCAGCTCGCGCAGATTGCCCGGCCACGAGTGCTCGAGCAGCAGCCGCTGGGCGGCCGCCGACCACGTCGGACGACGCAGCCCGTGGTCGTCGATGGCCGCGCGTTCGAACGCCGCCTGCAGCACCGCGACATCCTCCGGCCGCTTTCGAAGCGCCGGGACGCGCAACCGTGCGATAGCGATGCGGTAGAACAGGTCCTCGCGAAAACGTCCCTGCCGAACCCGCCGCTCGAGGTTCCTGTGGGTCGCGCAGACCACGCGGACATCGACCTCGAGACTGCGGTCTGAGCCGACCGGCCGGACCTCACCCGATTCGAGGAACCTGAGCAGCTTGACCTGCAGGGTACTGTCGAGATCGCCGATCTCGTCGAGGAACAGCGTGCCGCCGTCGGCACTGCGGACCAACCCCAGCCGCGAGCGCGCCGCGCCGGTGTAGGCACCCTTGACCGAACCGAAGAGCTCGGACTCGAGCAGCGCCGCGGGAACCGCCGCGATATTGACCGCGACGAACGAACCGGTCCGTCCGGACAGACGGTGGATCTCGCGCGCGGCGACGTCCTTTCCCGACCCCGTTTCCCCTTCGATGAGGACGGTGAGCCGGGTCGGCGCGGTTCGTGCGATCTCCTTCCGGAGGTCCGTCATCGCCGGCGACACGCCATCCATCCGAACCTCCGAGCCCGCCCCCTCGGCGGCGGCGGCAGCGCTGTGCGGGACCGCCGTCTCCAGAACGTCGAACAGCAGCGACCAGCCCGCTCGGGACACGGGCGGTGCCCCCAAGGGTACGAGCTCGAGCGAACGGCGGATCGTCGGCTCGAGGTGGGCGCCGTGGCCGGTCCGGAGCACGACCCGGCCGTCGGCGGTCGAGCGCAGTACGAGACCGGTCAGCCCGAGCGGCGCCAGCGCACCGTTCAGATCGTCGCTGGCGACATCGGTGTGGCGGGATCGCCGCGAGATTCGCGTCAGAACCGTCAGCAGATTCTCAGCCGCCGGCCCGCCCCACCACAGTCGCCCCGCCCACCCAATCAACCCACGATCGTCGAGCTCGCGTGCCGCGCGGGCGATCCTGACGCGGTCGATGCCGACGCCGAAGCCGAGGTGACGGACGACCGCCAGAGCGAGCGCCTCCTTGATCGGGTCCGGAGCACCGGTCACGCGGTGGCTCGCGTCGACCTCCGCACAAGCGCCTTTGGGTCGCACCATCGACGCCGCGCGGACCATCCCCCACACATCCTCCTTCACACCGTGCGGGCCCGAGCGCCCGACGGCCGCGGCGGCGAGATCGAGCCAGGCTCCCGCCTCATCGCCGCCGCGTCGAAGCAGCTCGATCGCCGTTGGCGGGTCACCCGCCAGGAGCGCGTCGACGCCGTGCAGCAGGGACAGCGCCTCAGTGATCGGCGGTGCGGCACGCTCGTCCAGCGCCGGCAAGTCCGCGAGCAACGTTCGGAACCGATCGAGGTCGCCGATCGCGAGCTCCAACCTTGCCCGTTCGACCGCCACGAAGAGCGGGTCTGCCGCATCGGACAGCGCATCGAGCCGTGCGGTGGCACGACCGACTCGAAGTGCGTCGAGATCGGCGACCGCGAGGTTGTGCACCGCCTCGTGGACGCGGTGACGAAAGCCCGCCGCCTGAAACAAGCGGTACGCCCGCAGCGTCGTCGTTTCGGCGTCCGCGACGTGGCCCAGGTCGAACAGGAGCCCGCCGAGGTTGACCAGCATGAGCGCCCGGCGGCCGGGTGAGCGTTCGTGTTGCATGACCCGCTTCACGAGGCGAATCGAGAACCGTTTCTGGCCAGCCCGGTCGGCGCGGAGCGACCGTTCGAAGAGCACCAGACCCACGAGCTCCGGGTGCCCGGCGGTGTGCTCGCGTCGCCAGGCGGCATCCTCCAGGCGCTCGGGATCGAGCAACGCCGTGAGCCGGATCTCCACCCATCGGCGGGCGGCGCCCGACATCTGATCGCGCGCCGACCGGACCACCGCGGCGGGCCGATCAACGCAGTCGGGGTCGCGCCAGATGGCCCGGCGAACGCCGACCAGCCCGATCTCGGCCCAGGCACGCGGCGCGGCGCCCAGCTCGACGGCGGTCGGGAGATCGACCTCGAGGCCCGGCGTCCGGTCGAGCAGCCGGAGCCAGCGGGTCCACGGTCGGGAGACCGCGTCATCCGATGCTGCGAGCGCACGGCGCGCGCCGTGGATGTCGGCAAGGCCGAGGCATGCCTCGGCGAGCGCGCAGTCGATCCCCGGCCCGAGGGCA
>JASFPU010000150.1:0-7216 GCA_050115855.1 Holophagae bacterium | reverse complement strand
ACCCGGTCGGCCGATCAGCCGACGTCGTTTCCGTCGGGGTCCACCCGATCGTCATCGTCCGTGGTGTCGCTGTCGGCTTCAGCGTCACCGCCGGCGAGCTCGTCGTCGTCCGCCGCCACGGTGATGGCCACCGACACCACGCGATCGTCGTCGTCGAGACGGATCAGCCGGACACCCTGTGTCGCCCGCCCGATCCGCCGGATCTCGTCGACGTTCATGCGGATGATCATGCCCCCTTCGGTCACCATGAGCAGCTGATCGTCCTCGTCGACGTGGTGGATGCCGACAACGTTCCCGTTCTTGCCGGTCAGCTTGACGAGCGTGACACCGATGCCGCCTCGCTTCTGGATTCGGAACTCGGACACCGCCGTCCGTTTGCCGAAGCCGAGGTCGGTGACGACGAGAATGTCGTTCTCCTCTTCGGGATCGACCGTCGCGAGCTCCTCGACGTAATCCCCGGTTCGCAGCTTGATGCCCATCACCCCCGCGCTGACCCGCCCCATCGGTCGGACGTCGGTCTCCGGGAACCGTATGCCCATCCCGTGATGTGTGCCGATGAACACGTGTCGATGGCCGTCGGTCAGCTGGACCGAGAGCAGATCGTCGCCGTCGTTGATGACGATCGCCCGCAAGCCGTTGGCTCGGATGTTGGCATAGGCCTCGAGCTCGGTCCTCTTGACCTTGCCCTTGCGCGTCGCGAAGAGCAGGAATGAGTCTGGATGGTCGTCGAAGTCTCGGATCGCGAGCAGCGCCGTGATCCGCTCGTCGGCGTCGAGCTGGAGCAGGTTGACGAGCGCCCGGCCCTTGGCGGCCGGTCCGACATCCGGCAGCTCGTGGACCTTGCGGGCGAACACCCGGCCCGAGGTGGTGAAGAACAGCATCGTCGCGTGAGTCGAGGCGACGAAGACCTTCCAGACCTCGTCCTCGGCCTTGGTCGCCATACCCCGACGGCCCCGCCCACCGCGCCGCTGGGCGCGATACACCGACGCCGCCGACCGTTTGATGTAGCCGCCACGAGACACGGTGATCGCCATGTCCTCCTCGGCGATCAGATCCTCGACCGTCAAATCCGACACATCAGCGATGATCTCGGTCCGGCGGGCCTCGCCGTAGGTGGACTTGATCTGCTCGAGCTCGTCAATGACGATGTCGGCGACCATCTCCTCGGAGCCGAGAACGGCCTCGAGATGGGCGATGGTTTTCTTCAGCTCGGCGTACTCGTCGATGATCTTGTCGCGCTCGAGACCGGTCAGCCGCTGGAGCCGCATGTCGAGGATCGCCTGGGCCTGGCGTTCGGACAGCGAAAAGTCGTCCATCAGCCCGGCCTTGGCGCTTGCCGGATCGGCCGCGCTCCGGATCAGCGCGATCACCTCGTCCAGATGGTCGAGTGCGACGACCAGCCCCTCGAGGATGTGGGCGCGCTCCCGCGCCCGGGCGAGGTCGAACTCGGTGCGGCGGACCACGACCTCCTTGCGGTGGTCGACGAAGGTCTCGAGGAGCTGCTTGAGGTTGAAGATTCTCGGCTGGTTGTCGAGCACACCGAGCAGGATGATGCCGAAGGTCGTCTGCAGCTGGGTGAGCTTGAACAGGTTGTTGAGCACCACCTCGGGCACCGCGTCGCGTTTGAGCTCAATGACGAGCCGGATGCCGTCCCGGTCGGACTCGTCGCGCAGATCGGCGATCCCCTCGAGCCGCTTCGCCTGCACCAGCCCCGCGATCTGTTCGACCAGCCTGGCTTTGTTCACCTGGTAGGGCAGCTCGCGGACGATGATCGCCGCGCGGTGGCGCTTCTCGGCCTCCTCGATGTCGGCGCGGGCGCGCATCTGGATGATCCCGCGCCCGGTGGTGTAGGCGTCCCAGATGCCCCGTTTGCCGTGGATGAAGCCGGCCGTCGGAAAGTCGGGTCCGGGGACGATGTCGATCAGCTCCTGGACGGCGATCCCGGGATTTCGGATGATCGCGATGGCCGCGTCGACCACTTCGGACAGGTTGTGCGGCGGGATGTTGGTCGCCATCCCGACGGCAATCCCGGCGGATCCGTTGACCAACAGGTTGGGAAAGCGCGCCGGCAGCACGGTTGGCTCGACCAGGGTGCCGTCGTAGTTCGGTACCCAGTCGACCGTGTTCTTGGTGATGTCGTCGCCGAGCATCTCCTCGGCGAGCCGGGTCAGCCGGATCTCGGTGTACCGCATGGCGGCGGCGGAGTCGCCGTCCACCGAACCGAAGTTGCCCTGGCCGTCGACCAGGGTGTGGCGCATCGAGAAGTCCTGCGCCATCCGGACGACGGTGTCGTAGATCGCCTGGTCACCGTGCGGGTGGTACTTGCCCATCACGTCGCCGACGATGCGGGCGGACTTCTTGTGCGCCTTGGATGCGGTGTTGCCGCCTTCCAGCATGCCGTACAGGATCCGGCGATGGACCGGCTTGAGTCCGTCGCGGATGTCGGGCAACGCCCGGCCGATGATCACCGACATGGCGTAGTCGAGGTAGGAGCTGCGCAGCTCCTCCTCGATGGTGACCGGAAGACGGTCGCGGTCGGTCGCCTGCTTTTCGCTCATCTAGATGTCCAGATTGCGCGCCTCGAGGGCGTTGTCCTCGATGAACCGGCGGCGCGGTTCGACCGCGTCACCCATCAGGATCGTGAACAGCTCGTCGGCCTTGGCGGCGTCCTCGACGGTGACCGTGAGCAGCCGCCGGGCCTCTGGGTTCATCGTCGTCTCCCAGAGCTGGGTCGGGTTCATCTCGCCGAGGCCCTTGTAGCGCACGATGTTGATTCCCTTCTTGGCAATCTCGTACAGATGGCTGACCAGCTCCGGCAACGTCTCGACGGTCGTCCGATCGCCGTTGCGTTCGAGGTGGTAGGGGCCGACGCGGACCGGAGCGATCCGCTCGAGCATCCGCTCGGCGCGCCGGAAGTGGCCGCTCGCGGTCAGTGCCCAGCCGAGCCGGCTCTGCCGGCTCAGGCCGTTGCTGCCGACCCGACAGACGACCTCGGACACACCGTGCTCCTCGTCGAGCTCGATGCGGACGTCCTCGTAGCCGAGGTCGGTCAGCTCATCGACCAGGGCTCGGGCGAAACCGGGCGACCCCGGCGCCTCGCCGCGCGCCTGCATGTCGAGTGCCGCCATCACCAGGTCCCCCGGCCAGCCGCGGCGCTCCAGATTGCCCAGAATCTGGTTCCAGTCCTCGGCGGCGAGGATCACCGACCGGAGGTCGCGGCCGGAGAACGCCTGGCCCGACGCACCGACCACGAGCTCGAACTCGTCCTCGACGCGATCGAGCAGAAAGCGCGATAGATCGGTGTCGTCTTTGAGGTAGACCTCCTGCTTCTTTCGGGTCACCTTGTACAGCGGCGGCTGGGCGATGAACAGGTGGCCACGCTCGACCAGCTCGCGCATCTGGCGGTAGAAGAAGGTGAGCAGCAGGGTTCGGATGTGCGATCCGTCGACATCGGCGTCGGTCATGATGATGATCTTGTGATACCGCACCTTGAGCGGGTCGAACTCCTCTTTCCCGATGCCGGTGCCGAGACACTGGATCAGCGCGCGGATCTCCTCCGACGCGAGCATCCGATCAAAACGAGCTTTCTCAACGTTGAGGATCTTGCCGCGTAGCGGCAGGATGGCCTGGAAACGACGATCGCGTCCCTGCTTCGCGGAGCCGCCGGCTGAGTCGCCCTCGACGATGAACAGCTCGGCGAACTGCGGGTCGCGTTCCGAGCAGTCGGCGAGCTTGCCGGGCAGCGCCGAGGTCTCGAGCGCGGACTTGCGTCGGGTCAGCTCGCGGGCCTTGCGCGCCGCCTCGCGGGCGCGCGCGGAGTCGAGGCATTTCGAGACCACGGTGCGCGCCACGGCGGGGTTTTCCTCGAGGTAGGTCGCCAGCGTCTGATTGATCACCGACTCGACCCGCCCCTTGACGTCGGCCGAGACCAGCTTGTCCTTGGTCTGGCTCGAGAATCGCGGCTCGATGATGCGGACCGCGATGATCGCCGTGAGCCCCTCCCGGACATCCTCCCCGGACAGATTCTCGTTCATACCTTTGAGCAGCCCGTGGGCCTGGGCGTAGGCGTTGATGGTCCTGGTCAGCGCGGCACGGAAGCCCGACAGGTGCGTGCCGCCGTCACGGTTGTAGACCGTGTTGGTGAACGGCAGAACGTTCTCAGAGTAGCCGTCGTGCCACTGCAGAGCGACCTCGACCTGCTCCCCGTCGTCGGTCTCCTCGGAGAAGTAGATCGGCTCAGGATGCAGGACGTTCTTCGATCGATTGAGGTACCGTGCAAACTCGCTCAGACCGCCCTCGAACCGGAAGCTCTCCTCGCGCTCGCTGGCCTCATCCTCGAAGCTGATGGCCAGACCCGAGTTCAGGAAGGCGAGCTCACGAAGGTGCCGGACGAGGAGGTCCGGATGGAACTCGAGGACCGAGAACACGTCAGCGTCGGGCTTGAAGGTGATGATGGTCCCGGTTCGCTGGGTGGTGCCGATCGTTGCGAGCGGCGCGACCGGCACACCACGCTCGAAGTTCTGTTCCCAGACCGTCCCGTCGCGGTGGATCTCGAGCCGAAGCCACTCGGACAGGAAGTTCACCACGCTGACGCCGACGCCGTGCAGCCCACCCGACACCTTGTACGAGTTGCTGTCGAACTTCCCGCCGGCGTGGAGCTCCGTCATGATGACCTCGGCGGCCGACCGGTTCGACTCGCGGTGCGTGTCGACCGGGATACCCCGCCCGTTGTCGGCCACTGTCACCGTCTGATCCGCGTGGACGGTGACCTGAACCTCGGTCGCGTACCCGGCCTGGGCCTCGTCGATCGAGTTGTCGACGACCTCCCACACCATGTGGTGCAGTCCGGCGATGTCATCGACATCGCCGATGTACATTCCGGGACGCTTGCGAACCGCATCCCGCCCTTTGAGAACCTTGATGCTCTCAGCTGTGTACGTGTTATTCATCCGTCGCGTCTCCCACCGTCCTGCTGACCCGCCCGTCTCGGACCTCGAACCGACACCGTTGCTCGACGAGGTCCGGTGCGACGGCACCATCGGCGCTCGACAGGAAGAGCTGCCGGTTTCCGCCGACGTGGCGGATCAAATGGCCGAGCACCGTCGGGTCCAGCTCGGCGTCGACATCGTCGATGATGACGGGAAGGAGCTCACCTCTTTCTCTTTCAACCTGTTGCAATGACGCGAAACGCAGCGCGGCCGCGACGACCTTGGTCTGGCCGGAACTGAGGGTGTGGCGAACTATTTTGTCGTCCGCGCGAAGGCCCACGTCGTGGCGGTGCGGCCCGTCCCCGGTGAACCCCTTTCGTCGGTCCCGCGGTCGCGTCTCATTATACCTTTTTCGGTAGAACTCTTCCACCTCGGACATGCTTTCCGCCTCATCGAGCAGGGCTTCGCCACGGTATGACAGATCGACCTCCGGGAAGTCCTGGCGTCGCAGCTCGGCATAGATCGATCGAAATCCGACCCGGAGCCGATCACACGCCCGCCGACGACGATCGACGATCACCGCCGCAGCGGCGGCCAGCATCGGCTCCCAGATCTCGATCTCCGCGTCGCTCAACTGGTCGGCGAGCGCGGCGTTGCGTTGGCGGAGCAGCCGCCGATAGCCGCGCAACTCGTCGAACAGTGCCGGTTCGAGCAAGAACGTAAAGCGATCGAGAAACGAGCGGCGCCCCTCTGGTGGACCGGCGACCAGATCGCGGTCATCCCGCGACAGGGCGACGATCGGCAACACCTGCAAGTAGTGCGCCGCCGACGCGGCTCCGCCGGACACCTCGAGCTCCCGCCGGATAGGCACCGTGCACGACACGCGCTGCGACAGACGTACCAATCCGGACATGGTCTCGATCCGTCCTTCGAGGACGAATCCGTCACCGCCGTGGCCAACCACCTGACGCAGTGACGGCGTTCGAAACGACCGCAGGTTACCGAGCACCGCCACCGCTTCGAGCAGGCTCGTCTTACCTTGCCCATTGGCGCCATACAGCAGGTTGCTGCCGGGACACCAGGTCACCGGTTCGGAGACGAGGTTGCGAAAACCCGTCGCCTTCAGCTCGACGAGGTGCACCCGATGCGTCCTGCCACTCGTTGTTCCTGGCGCTCTCGACGGGGCCGACTCACAACCTCATCGGCATGAGGACGTAGATGTACTCCTCGAGGCGCGGGTCATCGTCGACCGGGATCAGCACGCACTGGGTGTTGCCATCCTTGAGCTGCAGCTCGACGGTCGGACATTCGAGCGTCTGCAGCACGTCGATGACATATTGCGCGTTGAGTGCGATCTCCATGCCGTCGCCCTGGTAGCTCACGGTGAGCGTCTCTTCGGCGCTGCCGCGCTCGTAGCCGATCGAAACCAGGGTCAGCTCACCCGCCGGATCGAAGCGGAAGCGGACGCCGCGAGCCTTCTCGTGCGCCATCAGGCTGACCCTGCGCAGCGACGCCAGAAACTCCTTGCGATCGACCCGGGCGCGCGACGGGTTGTCCCGGACGATGACCCGCTCGTACTGCGGAAACCGCAGCTCGACGATCCTGGACACCAGCGTCCGCTCGCCCATACGGAACCCGAGGTGATTGTCGCCGGCCGACAGCTCGACGCTTTCGTCTCCAAAACGAGCGAACTCAGCAAGGAGTTTTCTCGGAAAAAGCTGTTGCTCGAATGGAGGATCGCCGTCCGGCGCCTTGGCCCGTACGACGGCCAGTCGGTGACCATCGGTGGCGGCGATCTCAATCTCGCCGGGCAGCAGCTTGACGAGCGCCCCGTTGAGCTGGAACTTCGGATCGTCCTTGGTGATCGCGAACGCCACCCGGTCGAGCATGAGCTGGAAGAGGTCGAGCGGCAGGGAGTACTCGCCGCCGGGCGGAACCTCTGGAATTGTCGGGTACTCGGTGGGATCGGCGACCGCGAGCCGCGACGTGAACCGGCCGCTGGCGATCTCGACCGAATCGCCGTCGAGGCGCAAGGTGAACTCCTCCTCCGGGAGGTTGCGGACCAGGTTCTGAAACACCCGGCTTTCGAGGGTGATCCGACCGCCGCCGTGAACCACTGCCGGGCAGTCGGTGAGAATCGTCATGTCGAGGTCGGTGGCAACCATCCGCAGTCGGGCATCCGCGGTCTCGGCGAGAATACTTGACAGGATCGGGATCGTGGTCCGGTGCTCGACGACTCCCTGGAGAACCGACAGCTCCTGAAGGACGAGATTTCGCTGTAACTTCAG
>JASFPU010000149.1:0-7221 GCA_050115855.1 Holophagae bacterium | reverse complement strand
TACGAGGCGCTCGTGTCGGCGGCGATCGCCGACCGGCCGGACGTCATTTTCATGGCGGGCGATCTGCTGCCGCACCGGTGGTCGTCGCTCGGTCGGGCGTCGTCGTTTATCGACCGTTTCAGAAGCTGCGTCGATCGTGTGCGGTCGGCGTCGGGCGGGTCGGTTCCGCGGATCGTGGTGATCCTCGGCAACGACGACGAACGCGCGGCGGAGCCGGCGTTTCTCGACGGCGACCGCCGCGGCGACTGGGACTACATCCACCAACGGACGGTCGCGATCGGTGATCTGGTCGTCGCGGGCTACTCCCACGTCCCGCCGACGCCGTTCCTGATCAAGGACTGGGAGCGCTACGACGTCGGGCGCTACGTCGATCCCGGATGTGTGGCGCCGGACGCCGGCTACCGCACCGTGGAGGTCGATCCGGACGTCATCGACACGCAGACCATTGCGAGCGACCTGGACCGTCTGACGGCCGACACCGATGGCCGCCGGCTCATCCTCCTGACGCACGCGCCGCCGTACCGGACGGCGCTCGACCGCGCTGACCTCGACGGGCAGATGATCGACCACGCGCCGCTCGATGTTCACGTCGGTTCGGTGGCGCTGCGCCGGATCATCGAGAGCCGCCAACCGCTGCTCACCCTGCACGGCCACATCCACGAATCAGCGCGTCTCACCGGCAGCTGGCGCGACCGGATCGGCCGGACGCACTGCTTCACGGCGGCCCACGACGGTCCGGAGCTCGCCCTCGTGCGGTTCGACCTCGACGACCTCGACTCCGCGACTCGAGAGCTGATCTGATCGGTCGCGCAGCCCGGATCAGACCCCGAGAATCTGGTCGGCCTCCTCACGGTCGACGTCGAGGGTGTACTGGATGCCGCTGATCTCGGCGGCCTCGTGCGTCAGGCACGCGAGGTCGTCCCGCGAGATATAGCTCGTTGCGAACTTGCGCGCGCCGCACATCAGCTGGCGGAGGCCCTGGGCGAGCCGCTCGTAGTAGGTGAACAGGCCGATGGCGCCGGTCGGCAGCTTCTCGAAGGCGTCGTCGCCGATGAGCCCGCGGAGCTCGGCGGCGGTGACGAAGATCTCGTCCCGGGTTCTGCCGAAGCGCTCGACGTAGACCGGGATCTGCGCCTCGTCGATGGTCCGGCCGATCGTCTTGCCGACCATGGCGGCCGCGATCGGCGAGCGCGCCATGCCGACCATCTTGACGAACGGCGCGCCGATCGCGAGCCCCTTGAAGATCTGGTCCTCGAAGGTGAAGCCGCCGGCCAGTGTCAGCGCCGGCAGCGGCCGGCCGGCGTCGGCGAGCCGCGTGGCGTACCGGTAGAGCAGCGAGTGCAGCTCGACCGGCGGAATGCCCCACTCGTTCATCATGTGCCACGGGCTCATCCCGGTGCCGCCTCCGGCGCCGTCGACGGTGAGCATGTCGATGCCGTAGGTCGACGACCAGGCGATGGCGCGCGCGAGGTCGGCGGGCCGGTAGGCGCCGGTCTTCAGGAAGACGTACTTGGCGCCGGCGGTGCGCAGCTCCTCGACCCGCCTCGCGAACGACTCTTCCTCGACCATGCCGACCCGCGAGTGCCGCTCGAACTCGCGGAAGGTGCCGCGCTCGTACGCCTTCACGACCGCCTCGTCGGTCGGGTCGGGAAGCACGACGTAGCCCCGGCGGGCGAGCTCCTGTGCCTTGGCCAGGTCCTTGATCTTGACCTCGCCGCCGATGTTCTTCGCGCCCTGGCCCCACTTCAGCTCGACGGCTTCAACGCCGAGCTCGGAGATCGCGTACTCCTGGGTGCCGAGCCGGGTGTCCTCGACGTTGGCTTGAACGATGATCGCGCCGTACCCGTCGATCTGATGGTCTTTGTACAGCTTGACCCGACGCTTGAGGTCGGCGGTGTCGACCACCCGTCCGTTCTCGATCGTCGCCTCCATGTCCATGCCGACGACGTTCTCACCGATCGTCAATCCGGTTCCGGCGAGCGCGGAGCCGATGGCGAGGCCCTCCCAGTTGTTCTTCGCGACGTCGGTCGATCCGATGCCTGGGATGATCCACGGGTAGCGGAACTTGAGGCCCTCGTCGTGGCCGATCCGCACCTCGAGGCTGACCTCGGGGAAGATCGCCTTGTCGCTGTCGGCCTCGATGCCGTGCGCGCCGACCGCGGTGCCCATGATGTTGAAGTGCGAGTAGTCGACCGGGTAGACCTTCTCGCCCGCGGTGGTGATCACGCCGAAGGGCTGCGGGTAGATCACCTCGTGGCCGCGGTAGGCCGACTTGCCGATCTCGCACATGCCGATGCAGCCGTCGACGCAGGTCACGCACATCCCCGACGTCGGAACCACGGAGTGCTCGGTGCGGTTCTTGGTCAAGGTTGCGGCGGTCGCGTTGATTCTGGAAAGGGACATCCGTTAATCCTCCCTCAATCTCGCTTGATCTCACAGGCGACGCACGGCTGCATGAAGCACATCATGTCGTCGAACGCGGGTTTGTCGAGACACGGCGGCTCCAGGTTGGCGCACCCGCCGCAGATGGCCTTGTCGGGCTCGTTGAAGGTACAGCGAAGCTCACACGCCGGGCAGACGTACATGCACCCGCCGCACAGCCGGCAGACCTCCGAGGTTCGGTCGAACGGGGTCCCGAGTCCCCGGTGGGTGCCGCGGCCGGTGAAGCCGATGGCGCCGGCCATCATCTGCTCCGAGCACATCCGGACGCAGCGTCCGCACAGGATGCAGTCCTCGTGCTCCTGGCGGAACCGCTGGCGGCGCACGCCGAGCTCGGAGGCGAGGTCCTGGATGGTCTTGGACTGCGGGCACGAGGCGAGCATCAGCTCGACGATCATCTTGCGCGCCCGGACGACCCGTGCCGAGGCGGTTCGCACCACGAGCCCGTCCTCGGCGGGATACGTACACGACGTCACCAGCCGCGAGTTGGGCGGTGTGCCGATCTCGACCACGCACAACCGGCAGGCGCCGTACGGGGTCAGGCCCTCCATGTGGCACAGGGTGGGGATCGGCAGGCCGAGGAACTGGGCCGCCTCCAGCAGCGTCGATCCGCGGTCGACCTCGACGTGGATTCCGTTGATGGTGAGCCGGCTCATCGTGTCTGTCCTCCCACCACCTGCGGTGCTCGTGGCTCCTCGTCGACGAACTCGAGGTCGCAGCGCAGGCACCGGCCGGCCTCGGCCCGGGCCTCGTCGACCGACAGCGTGACCTCGACCTCGGCGAAGTTCCGCTTGCGCCACTCGACCGACGCCCGAGGGGTCTCGATACGGCTCCGGTGCTCTGGTTCGGCAGCACCCTCCGGCGGCGGGACGTACTCGAGCGGCGTCAGCGATCGGCCTGCCGCGGTCAGCGGTTCGCCACGGATGTAGCGGAGCATCATAGCCGCCGCCTTCTTGCCGGCCGCAACGGCGTCGATGATGGTGTTGGGGCCGGTGACGACGTCGCCGGCCGCGAACACCCCCGGGCGGCTGGTGGCACGTGAGATCGGGTCGATCTCGACGGTGTTGCGGGTCGTGACGTCGATGCCGCTGTCCCGGGCGGGGGTAATGCAGTCGACGCCGGAGTCCTCGCTGATCGCGACGATGAGGGTGTCGAGCTCGATCAGTGACTCGGTGCCGTCGATCGGCACCGGCCTCCGCCGGCCGCTGGCGTCGGGCTCGCCGAGCCGATTGCGGATGCACTCCAGATGCGACAGCCGACCGCCGGTGGTCCGGATCGCCGTCGGACTGACCAGGGTCTCGATGGTGATGCCCTCCTCGACGGCGGCCTCGATCTCCTCGGCGAAAGCGGGCATTTCGTTTCGCGTCCGCCGGTACAGGATGACGACGCTGTCGACGTCGCGCTGGCGCAGCGCCGTGCGCGCCGCGTCGAGCGCCGAGTTGCCGCCGCCGATCACCCCGACCCGGCCGTGGGCGAGGTGCTCACCCCGCTGATTGAAGGCCTTGAGGAACTCGATCGAGGGGACCACACCCGGCGCGTCCTCATTGTCGAGGCCGAGCGGCCGACTCCGGTGGGCGCCGATGGCGAGCAGGACCGCCCGGTAGCCCTGGTCGAAGAGGCGATCGATGGTGAAATCGGTGCCGAGCGCACGGCCGCAGGCGATGTCGATGTTGTCGTCGATGAGCGCGTCGATCTCGCGCGTGATCACGTCACGGGGCAGGCGGTACTCCGGGATCGCGCAGTACAGCATGCCGCCGGGCTCGGGTTCGGCCTCGAAGACGGTGACGCGGCACCCGTCGAGGGACAGCAGATGGGCGGCGGTCAGGCCTGCCGGCCCGGCGCCGACAACCGCGACGCGCGGTGGTGGACCGTCGTCCCACTCGCGGCGCACCGGTCGGTAGCTGGCCGGGTCCACGCGGTCGGTGACGAAGCGCTTCAGTGCACGGATCGAGACCGGGTCACCGCCACTGGTTCCGGCTCGGCAGCGCTGCTCGCACGGGTGGTCGCAGGCTCTGGCGCAGACTGACGGGAACGGGTTGGCCTCGCGGATCACGCGGTACGCCTCACGGTACTCGCCGCGCGCGACGTGGGCCACGTAGCGCCAGGCCTCGGTGCCGACCGGGCAGGCCGACTGGCACGGTGGGCCGACGAGCTCGCGACAGACGAACGCGTCGCAGCGCTTGTCGACGATGTGGCGCTCGTACTCGGAGCGGAAGTAGCGCAGCGTGCTGAGCACCGGGTTGGCGGCCGACTGGCCGAGACCGCACATCGAGGTGTCCCGGACGACCACGGCGAGCTCCTCGAGCAGCTCGAGGTGCTCGAGGGTGGCGCGGCCCTCGGTGATGTCCTCGAGGAGCTCGTGCATCCGCTGGGTGCCCTTGCGACACGTGAAACATTTGCCGCACGACTCGTCCTTGAGGAACGCCATGAAGTACTTGGCCACGTCCACCATGCACGTGTCCTCGTCCATGACGATCATGCCGCCGGAGCCCATGATCGAGCCGGCTTTCTTGAGGCTGTCGTAGTCGACCGGCAGGTCGAAGAGCTCCGCCGGGATGCACCCGCCCGACGGGCCACCGGTCTGGACCGCCTTGATCCGGGCTCGACCCGGGGGGCCGCCGCCGATGTCGTGGACGACCTCGCCGATCGTCATGCCGAGTGGGACCTCGACCAGGCCGGTGTTCCGGATCTTGCCGACCAGCGAGAAGATCTTGGTGCCGCTGTTGCCCGGCGTTCCCACCGCGGCGTAGCGCTCGGCGCCCTGGGTGAGGATCACGGTGACGTTGGCCAGGGTCTCGACGTTGTTGATGCAGGTCGGGCAACCGTCGATGCCCCGTGTGATGGGAAACGGCGGTCGCTGCCGTGGCTCGCCCATGAAGCCCTCGACCGAGCGGATCAGCGCTGTCTCCTCGCCGCAGACGAAGGCGCCGGCGCCGCGCACGATCTCGATGTCGAAGTCGTAGCCGGTGCCGAGGATGTTGTCACCGAGCAGACCGAGCTCGCGCGCCTGTCGAATGGCGATCATGGTGTGCTTGATGGCCAGCGGGTACTCGCCGCGAACGTAGATGATGCCGCCCGTGGCGCCGATGGCGAAGCCGGCGATGAGCATCCCCTCGAGAATCGAGTGTGGGTTGCCCTCGAGCAGGCTGCGGTCCATGTAGGCGCCGGGGTCGCCTTCGTCGCAGTTGCAGACGACGAACTTCTGCTGGCCCGTCTCGCCTGACGCCCGCGCGAGCGCCCACTTCCTCCCGGTCGGGAAGCCGGCGCCGCCGCGGCCGCGCAGACCCGACAGCGTGATGGCCTCGATCACGCGTTGTGGATCGTTCTGGCTGAGCACCGCCTCCAGCGCTCCGTAGCCGCCGCGCTCGATGTAGTTGAAGATCCGGATCGGGTCGAGCTTCTGGTTGCCGGCCAGGACGGTCCTGGACTGCCTGGCGAAGAACGGGATGTCGTCCTGGACCTCGTAGACGATACCGGTGTCCGGGTCGGTGTAGATGAGCTCCGACTCGACCCGATCCTCCAGCGTGGCTTCGATGACCCGGGGCACATCCTCCATGGCCAGCCGTGGGTAGAGGTGCTGGCCGGGCTCGACGAGGATGAACGGCTCGACCTGGCAGAAGCCGTGGCATCCGGTGATCCGAAGGTCGATGCGGTCGCTCAGGTCCTGCTCGAGGATGGTCCGCTTGACGATCCTGATGATGTCGTTGGCGCCGCTCGCCTGACCGCAGGTCCCGGCGCTGACCACCAGCGTGGGGATCTCGGCCTTCATGGCCCTCTCGCTGCACACCCGGCCTCGGAAACCGACGAGCTCGTCCAACGAGAGCAGTCGTCTCATGACGTCGCCTCCTACGCCCCGAGCCCGCCGACGTCGAGCAGGTGGCTCGTGCAGCCACGCCGTGAGCAGATCTGGACCATGCCGCCGCCACGAACGATCAAAGGAACCATCGGGGCGCCGCAGGTCGGACAGTCGGTGGCTCCGGCGAGCTCGGCGTGGCAGGTCGGACAGAAGAACTGGGCGATGGTGTCGGCCGGGATGTCGTGCTCGGACTCGATCGTGTACGAGCCGTACAGCGACGACAGTCTCAGCCAGCCGTGCTTGCGCCCGAAGGAGATGGTGACCCGGACCGAGGGGTGGCCCTCGATGGGGTGACCGGGGTCCATCAGACTGCGGTTGCAACGGGCGCAGAAAACTTCAATGGGAAAGACCCGCTGGTCGGTGGCGACCTCGACGTGGTCGAGTCCGGTTCGGGTCCGATCGAGGATGTCGCCGACCTGACCGGTGGCGACCTCGGGGAAGTAGTGGCCGTCGACCACGACGATCGGTCCCAACGCGCAGGCGCCGAGACAGTTCACGGTTTCGAGCGAGAACTCGAGGTCGTCGGTGGTCTCGCCGGGGCGGATGCCGAGCTGGCGCTCGAACTCATCGGCCACCGCCGGTGCGTTGCGGACGTGGCAGGCCGTGCCCAGGCACACGGAGCAATGGTGCCGGCCACGCGGCTTCAGGCTGAAGGCCTTGTAGAACGTGGCGACGCCGTAGATGTCGACCAGCGACCGGCCGGTCCGCTCGGCGACGATCCGCAGGGCATTCTCCGGCAGGTAGCCATACTTCGCCTGGACCCCCTCGAGGATCGAGATCAGGCCGCCCCGAGCCTTCAGATGCTTGTCGATCAGGGCGGTGACGATGTCCGCGGTCGGTTCGGCCTCCTCGTAGAGCTCACAGAACAGCACCGGGTTTTCGCTCTTGGACCTCAGGACGCAGTCCGCCAGGTGCTTGCACGTGGG
>JASFPU010000148.1:0-7253 GCA_050115855.1 Holophagae bacterium | reverse complement strand
TGTCCTGCGTCGCCGCGTCGGCCTCGTCGACGCCGACGTACTGACGACAGACCAGCCAGATTCTCCGCTGATGTCGGGTCACCAGGTCACCGAAGGCGTCACGGTCGCCGTTGCGCGCCCGCAGCACCAGCGCGTCGTCGTCCTGTCCAAGGTCGGCTCGGGTCGGCGGCATGGTGGCGGCTCTCAACACGAAGTTAGGACGCTTCCGTAGTCCTTGAGTTGACACCCGTTCCGAAAACCCGGGCGATTCCTCCGGAAGCGCCCGGGTTTTCGGAAAACGGAAGTCGCTTCATTCGGGCACGATGACCTTGAGCGCCTTGGGTACGACCTCGAACCGGGTCACAGGCGGCTCGAGAGTCCACTGGTTCCCGTCGAGGTGGATCGGCAGCGGCTCGTCGTGGTGGAGCTCGAGCGCGGGTGCCTGAAGGGCGACGCTGCCATCCATGGTGTGCAGCGTCCCGCGCAGCGCGCCGAGCAGCCGCTGCACCCGCCCCGACAGCGGCACATCGGGCACCAGGGTCGCGTCGAGCAGCCCATCGTCGGGGATCGCGTCGGGTGTCAGCCGGAAGCCACCGCCGGTCGTCGGGCCGTTGTGCACCGCGAGGATGGTCATCGTGCTGGTGATCTGACGGCCGTCGACCTGGATCACGACCCGCGGCGCCCGGAACCGGACGAGCGAAACCGCCGCGGTGGCCAGATAGACCGCGATGCCGCGCAGCCACTTGATGCGTGCCGCGCGGTGGTTGATGTCGGCGGTCAGACCGATGCCGATCGCGTTGAGCACCATCCGGTCGCCGACCCGGATCAGGTCGACCGACCTCGCGACCCCGCCGGCCGCGGTCCGCGCCGCGGCCTCGACGTCGAGCGGGATACCGAGCGTCCGCGCGCCGTCGTTGCCGGTGCCGAGCGGCAGGATCGCGAGCTCGCCGCCGCCCGCGCGCACCACGCCCTCCGCGGCCTCGCACACGGTGCCGTCACCACCCGCGACGAGCAGCCGGCCCCGGCCCCCGGCGAGCAGGCCCGCCGCCAGCTCCGTGGCGTGGCCGGGGGCTTCGGTGAGGACGGTGTCGAGGTCATGACCCAGCGTCCGCAGCCGCTGCTCGAGCCGCGGCCACTCCCGGCCGAGCCGGCCCCCCGCAGCCGCCGGATTGACGATGACCTGCACCGCGAAAGAGTACCAACTCTCGAGCTCGGGTGGTGCCGTCGACGCCCCAGGAAGAAGGAAAAAGTGGCGCCGGGAATCGCCCGGCGCACGGAAGGAGGGGGGGGTCCTGACCCTTCGTCGTACTGCGACGATCGATCGTTCGTGTTCGCCCGACGTGGAGCCAGCGTGGACCGGAGGTAAGAAACCGCCTCGCAATGTCATTGATTAACCCATTGTTCACCGTGCTTTCGCGTCCAGTTTACCGACCGAAGCGAGACTCCGATCATGGCGACGCACGGTGCTGCCCAGGCGGTCGAGCCGACACCGGGACTCCTCCGACCGCACGTCACGTGGCATCGACTCGCCGACGCCACCGACGCCCGGCGACGGCTGATCGAGATCGCCCATCACGGAGGTCTCCGCCTCGCCCAAACCCGACGGCTCGTGCTGCTGCACCGGGCCGATTGCCACTTCACCCGGATCGTCCAGGAATGCCGGACCGCCGAGCGCGAGGTCTGCATCGAGATGTACCAGATCCGACGCGACCCCGTCGGTCGACGGATCATCGACGCCCTCGCCGCCGCCGTTGGACGCGGCGTCAGCGTGCGGCTGCTCGTCGACCCGGTCGGCTCGGGGGGCGTCGCCGACTGGCTCCCTGAGATCGCCGCCCACGGCATCGACGTCCGCTGGTACAGCCCGTGGCGGCCGTGGAACCACCCGCTGCGGCGCACCCACCGCAAGCTGATCGTGATCGACGGCCGGATCGCCTCGATCGGTGGCATCAACCTCGGCGCCGAGTTCTCCGAATGCGTGTCCGGCGGTCGGGCCTGGCGCGACATCGGGCTGTGGATCGAGGGCCCGGTGGTCGGCGTGCTGCGCAGCCAGTTCGAGACCGCCTGGACCGGCGACGGCGGCGGTGCCGCCGGGCCGCTGCTCGAGATCGACCGCGGCGCCGACGAGCTGGTCGCCGTGGCCGGCGGCCGCGACGGACGAACCGGTCACGCCGCGGCCTATCTCGCCCTTGCCGACGCCGCTCGTCGCGAGCTGCTCCTCGCCACGCCGTACTTCATCCCGGACCACGCGTTCCGCAGAGCGCTGGTGCGGGCCTCTGGACGGGGGGTGCGGGTCGTGGTCGTGGTCCCCCGGCTGTGCGACATCCCGTGGTTCAAGCACGCCGGTCGCCGGTTCTACGCCGGCCTGCTCGACGCCGGCGTCGAGATCCGCGAGCGCTCGGACCGCATGGTGCACGCCAAGGTCGGAGTCGTCGACGGCTACATCGCGGCCGTCGGCTCGGTCAACCTCAACCGGCGCAGCTTCCACGGCAACGCCGAGACTTTGATGCTGACCGACCAACCACGCGCGGTGCGCGAAATCCACGAGCTCATCACCACCGAGGCCGGCGCAGCCGTCGAGTCGCTGAACCCGATCCGCTGGTTGCGCCACCCCGACCGCCGGCGCTGGGCCGAGCTCGCGTGCACCGCGGTCGGATTGGTGTTCTAGTCCCTCCCCCCGTGCCCGTTCCCGTACCCGTTCTCGTACCCGATGACAGCGGCGGCGAACCGTCGCGTCCGACAGCCGTCGGGCGACAGCACGCGGGGGCGGTGGGCGGGCCTTCACGGAGGCTTCACCGCCGCCGCTCAGACTCCGGTCGTGCGGATCTCGCTGGTCACCGACGCCTGGTTCCCCCAGATCAACGGCGTGACGACGACCCTGACCCGCTGTCGGGACGAGCTGATCGACCGTGGCCACGACATCGACGTCATCTCGCCCGATCTGTTCCGCAACGTGCCGTGCCCGCGCTACCCGTCGATCCGGCTCGCCGTTTGGCCCGGTCGCACGGTCGGGAGGCTGATCGACCGCCACCGGCCGCAGGCGATCCACATCGCGACAGAAGGGCCCCTCGGCATCGCGGCACGGCGCTACTGCGGTCGGCGTCGGCTGCCTTTCACCACGGCGTTCCACACACGATTTCCCGAGTACCTCCGGGTCTACGCCGGCATCCCGACCGGCTGGAGCTACCGTGCGCTGCACTGGTTCCACGACGCCGCCGAGCGCACCTTGGTGCCGACCGAGACCCTGAAGTTGGAGCTCGAGGCGCACGGTTTTCGCCATCTGGTGTGCTGGATGCGGGGCGTCGACACCGAGCTGTTCAAGCCCCGATCGGGTGACTTCTACGCTCTCGAACGGCCGATTCTCCTGTACGCCGGACGGGTCGCGTCCGAGAAGAACATCGCCGCCTTCCTCGAGCTCGACGTGCCGGGCTCGAAGGTCGTGGTCGGTGACGGTCCGGCACGCAGCGGGCTCGAGGCCGCCCACCCCGAGGTCCACTGGGCCGGCATGCGGACCGGCGAGGATCTCGCGCGCCACTATGCCGGCGCCGACGTCTTCGTCTTTCCGTCGAGGACCGACACCTTCGGCGTGGTGATGCTCGAGGCCTTCGCCAGCGGTCTGCCGGTCGCAGCCTACCCGGTGACCGGTCCGATCGACGTCGTCGAGCACGGCGTCACGGGCTTTCTCGACAACGATCTCGGCGTGGCCTGCCGCCGAGCTCTCGAGCTCGACCCGGGGGTGTGCCGCGCCCACGCTCTGACCATGTCCTGGGAACGCTGCGCCGACATGCTGCTCGACAATCTCGCGGTGATCGGTGGAGACAGCACGGTCTGAGCCGTCGATCAGGTCACGGCCGGATCCGGGCCGGCGTCGTCGACCTTTGTCGGGACGAGAAGGGTGCGACGCCCGACCCGGTAGCGGGTGCCGCGCCAGTCGACCGACGAGCTGATGAAGGGCACCGGCCACAGCGCACCGACCGCGAGGCCGCGCAGGATCTCGAGCGGCGGGTAGAGCATGGCGCTGCGGCGGACGCCGAGGGCGCGCTCGGACGAGAACGCCGCCGCCGACAGCAGCAGCACCGTCACCGCGGCGATCGCTGCCGACAGCGGACCGGGGTCGAGGACGAGTAGCGCGACGGCCGGCGGCACCGGGTTGGTCAGTACCTCACCGGCGTAGGCGAGCGGGTGGATCCGCCGCCGAATGCGGGCCCAGCGCAGGTGCCGACCTGCAAAGCCGCGAACGCTCAACCGGCCGAGCACGTTGTCCACCGGGCGCGGGCAGACCACGACCTCGAGGCCGAGCGCTCGGACCTCCTCGCCGCACACCTGGTCCTCGGCGAGGAACTGGCCGAGCCGACCGAAGCCGCCGATCCGATCGAGATCGCGCCGCCGCATCAGCATCGACTTGCCGACCGCGCAGACCAGCCCGAGCGTGCCGCTGACGGCCGCCACCCCGCCCATGACGAAGGTGTTGAGCTGCAGGCTCTCGAGTGCACCGCCGAGACCCCGGCCGCCGGTGGCCCGAATGAAGGAGGTCACCAGACCGACCCCGGGGCGCGCGAGGTGGGCCATCATGTCGGACAGCATATCGGGCATGACCATCACGTTGGAGTCGGAGATCAGCAGGTGCTCGTACCGCGCGCGGGGCAGCATGTTGGCAAGGTTGTTGACCTTGCGGTTGGGTCCGATCTCCGGTCCTCCGGCGACCAGGTGAACCACGATTCCGGGGTGTCGAGCGGCGACCCGGCGGGCGACCTCGAGGCCCGCGTCAGCCGGGTCCTGGACCCCGAAGACGATCTCGTAGGCCGGGTAGTCGAGGTCGAAGAACGACTCGAGGTTGGTCTCCAGGTCGGCGTCGACGCCCTTGAGCGGCTTGAGGATGCTGACCGGAGGCAGCTCGGCGGCCGTGCCCGGCGGCGAACGCAGCTGGCGGCGCTGGCTGACGTGCATCGTCAGCACCAGCCCCCAGCCGGCGACGGTCATCAGCACCAAAAGGAGCGTCACCATCGCTCCATTGATGTCCGTCGGCGGTGAAGACACCGTGGAGCCGAAGCAAAGATCTCGTGCAGGGTGCTTTTCAATTCGCCCCCGACACCGCACACTCGACCCGGGCCCGCCATGTCCGATGTTGTGTCCTACCCTGTTCGCCGAGCCACGGTGGCCACCGTCACCATGGGCTACGGCCACCTCCGGGCGGCGGCGGCGATCGCCGACCGACTCGGGGTGCCGGTTGAGTTCGCAGACCGCCCGCCACTCGTCTCGCGGCTCGAGCAGCGAATCTGGGCGGTCGCACGGCGCCTGTACCACGGCCTGTCGCGCGGCTCTCAGAGCCGGCTTCGAGGTGCGGTCATCGAGCCCATGCTCGACAGGTTGACGGCCATCGAACCGGGTTCGAGAGCGATCGGCTCGGCGGGACCGGTTCGCCTCCTCGACTCACTGATCCGGCTCGGTCTGGGTCGCGGGTTGGGCCGGCGGCTCGACCAGCGTCGGTCACCGTTGGTCGCGACCTTCTATGCCAACGCGCTGGCCGCAGAGCGGCATACCGGTGTACCGATCGCGCTGGTCGTCACCGACAGCGACGTCCACCGCGTGTGGGCGCCGCGCGAGCCCGACTCGACCCGGATCCACTTTCTGGTTCCCACCGACCGCACCGGTCATCGGTTGACGGCCTACGGCGTGCCGGCCGATCACATCCACGTCACCGGATTCCCGCTGCCCATGGAGCTCGTCGGTTCGCAGACCCTCGAGCGGCTCGATCGCCATCTCGCGGCGCGCCGACGACGGCTCGACGCCGCCCACGGCACGACCAACCCGGCACCGTGCATCGTGTACTCGGTGGGCGGCGCCGGAGCCCAGGCGGAGACCGCGCGCGAGCTGCTGCGCGAGCTCGCTGCGGATCTCCGCGCCGGCCGGATCCGGTTGGTGATCGCGGCCGGGACCCACACCGGCATCGCCCGCCGCTGTCGTCACTGGCAGACCGCCTTCGGGCTCGACGGGCTTGCCCCCGACGCGCTGGAGATTCTGCACGCGCCGAGCTTCGGCGCCGTGTACCGTCGCTTCAACGACACGCTGGCGGACGCCGACATCCTGTGGACGAAGCCGAGCGAGCTGGTGTTCTACGGCGCGCTCGGGCTGCCGCTGGTGCTCGAACCTCCGGTCGGCGCCCACGAGCGCTGCAACCGCGATCTGGTGATCGCCGCCGGCGTCGCCGTCGACCGCCCACAGGCCGGAGAGATCGCGCGGTGGATTCGCCGCCACCTGGCCGACGGCAGCTTCGCCGGGGCTGCGGTCCGAGGCCTGGAACGGCTGCCGGCTGACGGTACGCGCGCGATCGAACGCTTTGTGTCGACAGAACTTTACACGGCTTTCACCGGCACCTGACGCGACCTTCGAGCCGGCTTCACCGCACCGGCGCACCATCGTGCCATGACGACCCACGCTGAACCCGCTCTGGCTTCGATCGAGCCGCTCGGACGGATCCAGTACCTCCAGGCGGTCGAGCACTCACTGTCGTGCCAGCTGGCGGAGGCCATCGCGAACCGCAACCTCGTGCTGCTGCTGGGCGCCACCTCCCGCTTCGGCAACTGGGGTCTGTCCACCTCGGCGGCACTGCTGTTGCTCGCCGTGCGCGGACCGCGGGTGTTCGCGATCTTCCTCGCCGCGACGCTGATCGCGGTTGCGCTGCAATCGGGTATCAAGCGACTTTGCCGCCGGGTTCGGCCGTGCCACCGCCCCGACGGGCCGCCGCAACGGGCGCCGATTCCCGACCAGGGCAGCTTTCCGTCGGGACACACGCTGCACGCCGTCTTCGCCGCCGCGGTCATGATCGCGCTGGTTCCGATCGCCGCACCGTTTTACGTCGTCGTCGCGCTGCTGATCGCCGCATCGCGGATCGTGCTCGGCGTCCACTACCCGACCGACGTGCTCGCTGGGGCCGTGCTCGGCGGCCTGTGCGCGCTGGTGGTGCTGGCACTCGTCTGACCGGCATCGGATGCGAAGAATCGGGGTCTGGATTCACCCGGCGTACTTCACCAAAGCGTCACACCGACCTAACACCAGCTTCACGCCAACGCGCCATGCTCTGCCCGCGACGTGGGAACGGCTCCGTTGAAGTTCACGCCGCTCTGTACTACTGTGACACGGGTCGCGCGCTGAACTCCAAGGCTCGGGTGCATGGCGTCCCACGTTTCGCACGAGGCTGGCACATGGATTTCTTCCACATCGCGATCCTGATCCTGTTCGGGCTCGCCCTGTCCGACCTGATCGTCGGGGTGTCCAAC
>JASFPU010000147.1:0-7280 GCA_050115855.1 Holophagae bacterium | reverse complement strand
TCGAACGCCTCGGTTTACGTCGCGACCGGTCCGATCACGATTCTGATCCTGGCGGTTGCCTTCCTCGGCGAACGCCTCACCACACGCAAGGTCGCCGGGATCGCGATCGCTGTGATCGGCGTGCTGCTCGTGATGGGGCCCGAGACGCTCGCCCGCTTCGAGCTCCGGGGCAGCGTCACGGGGGATCTGCTCGTCCTGGCATCACTCGTCATGTGGGGGTGCTTCACGGTGTTCGGCAAGCGGCTCACGGACGATCTGGGCGCGGTCACGGTCACCGCGGTCGTGACGTTGATCGGGGCAGTCTGGATGGCGCCTGTCGGCTGGCTCGAGATGCGGCACGCCGGTTTCAGCCTCACCGCCGTCACTCCGATCGCGTGGGGCGCCGTTGTTTACCTCGGCGCAGGATGCAACTTCCTCGCCGTCCTGCTCTACTTCACCGCGCTCGGCCAGACCGAGTCGCAGAAGGTCGGCGTCTACCTGTACTCGATCCCGCCCATGACCGCAGTGGTGGCCGCCACCGTCCTCGACGAGCCAATCACGTTGGGGCTGGTCGCCGGCGCCGTCCTGGTCATCGCCGGGGTGGCGCTCACCGAGCGGGGGTGAAGCAGGTGGCGGTCACGGCGACCGCGCCTCGAGCGTGGCGCGGATCACCTCGCGCCGTTCCAGGCTCTCCGCCGGCCACTGCTCGTTCGTGCGGTAATACTCATCGAAGACCGGGGCCCCCTCCGGCAGAACGACCCACGGCAGTTTGGTCGAGGTGAAGATGTGGACGTCGGGCGGCAGCCGGTCCGGCTCGATCAGCGTCCCGACCCGAATGAAACGCACGAGGTCTCCAGCGCCGCCGTAGTTGCTCCAGACGGCCACCTTGCAGATCGGACAGCGGCTGATCCGCTGGCCCTTGCCGCTCGCCGACGGCGTGTCGACGACCTCGACCTCGCCGGACAGCAGCTCGACTCGGTCGGCCTCGATGAGCGCGTTGAGCGCGAACGCCGAGCCGGTCTCGCGCTGGCACCAGGTGCAGTGGCAGCAGTGGACGAACAGCGGCGGGCTCGTCAACCGGTAGCGAACGTGGCCGCACGTGCAACGGCCCTCGTGGACGGGTGGTTTGGCGTCGGCCATGGCGATCTCCCTCGGTCGATTCGCGGTCGAGTGTCTCATGGAACGTGAGGGTATGAGGGCATGATCGAGGGGACGAGGATGGAACGTGGCCGCTGTCACGACCCCTGCTTCGATGTATCCGCTGACAGGTGGGCGAGCTCGTCAGCGTGGAGCTCCCGGTGGCAGCCGCCGAAGTGCGTCACCACGCCGACACCGCACGTCTCACGGGTCGCGCCGACCCGGGGACCAGTCCATCTTCATGTAGACGTCACCACGGCCGAGCTCGTCGAGCATCTGCAGCAGCCGCCTCTCCTTGGTCACGTGTCGCTTGGCCCGGTCGATCCAGCCCAGATAGTCATTTCTCTGATATGCGGGACGCCGGTGGTAGGCGTCGACCAGACCGCGCTCGACGAGCGCGTCGTGCACGAAGCTCGGCATCGACTGGATCGGCCGCGTCAGCCTCGAGAGGTCCTCCTCGGTCATGTCTCCCACACGATGATACACGCGAACGGCCCATCGAATTTGTCCGTAAATCCGAACAAAATGGTCGGCATACTTGACAAAATGTTCGCTGAAATGCACATTCTGTCCATGAAGGAACTGCGCAACCACGTCCGACAGCACCGCGCCCGGGTCGGACTCACGCAGGAGGAGCTCGGGGCGAGAGTCGGTGTGCGTCGGCAGACAATCCTCGCCATCGAGAAGGGGCACTACGTTCCGTCCACCGTGGTCGCGCTCGAGATCGCGCGGCAGCTGGGGATGCGGGTCGACGACCTCTTCGAGCTGGTCGATTCGACGGAGGTGGAGCCATGACCGACGAGATGGACGTGATGCGGATGGACGAGCGCCAGCGCGAGTCCTGGTTACGCGCCAATCGGTTGACGCTGATGCTCGTCGGTCTGGTCTGGCTCGGCATGATCGGCTGGCATCTCGCCCGTGGAACCACACCATGGTTCTTGATCCTGATGGTTCCGGTCTTCGGCATCTTCCGGTTCGCGAGCTATCGGTACTTCCAGCGCCTGACCTGAGTCGAATGCCCCTCTGATCCGCTGACGACTCGCGGGTCCTGCGGTCGTCCGGCGTCCGGACGGGCACGAGCTTGTTGGTGTACCCTTACTCCGGTCCGACGGAGGCCGACATGGACTACTCTCTCGACGAACAGCAGGAGATGGTGCGGGACATGGTCCGGTCGTTCGCCGATGAACGGGTGCGGCCGGGGGCCGCCGAGCGCGACCACTCCGGCGATTTTCCGCACGACATCTTCGCCGAGATGGGAGAGCTCGGGCTGCTCGGGATGACGGTTCCCGAGGCATTCGGCGGCGCCGGGGTCGACCTGCTGTCGTACCTGATCGCGGTCGAGGAGCTGGCCCGGGTCGACGCCGCCGTCGCGGTCGGCATGTCGGTCACCAACTCGGTGTGCTGCTGGCCGATCGTGACCTTCGGCACCGACGAACAGAAGCACACGTACCTGCCGCCACTGGCCTCCGGCGAGGTGATTGGCGGCTTCATGCTCACCGAGCCCCACGCCGGCTCCGACGCCGCGAGCCTCTCGACCCGCTACCGCGACGACGGCGACCACTGGCGGCTCGACGGCGCCAAGGCGTGGATCACCAACGGTGGCGTCGGGAGGACCTTCATCTGCCTCGCCACCTCGGACCCATCGCTCGGCGCCAGGGGAATCTCGGCCTTCATTCTCGACGCCGACCAGGCCGGGGTCATCTTCGACCCGCCCGAGGAGAAGATGGGGCTGCGCTCGTCCAAGACCTGCATGGTCACGATCGACGGCGCCCGAGTGCCCAAGGGCGCGATGTTGGGCGGCGACGGCCAGGGGTTCAAGATCGCCCTCGCCACGCTCGACCACAGCCGGCTCGGCATCGCCGCACAGTCGATCGGCATCGCGACCGCCGCGCTCGAGGAGTCCCTGCGCTACGCCCGGGATCGCAGGCAATTCGGCAAACCGATCATCGAGCACCAGGCGATCGCCTTCGCCTTGGCCGACATGGACACCGAGATCGACGCCGCGCGCGGCCTGCTGCTGCGCGCCGCGTGGATCGCCGGGCAGACTGACCGCCGGCACTCGCGCGAGTCGGCGGCGGCGAAGCTGTACGCGTCGGAGATGTGCAACCGGGTCGCGAGCCAGGCGATCCAGATCCACGGCGGCTACGGCTTCTCCTCCGAGTACCCGGTGGAGCGGTTCTTCCGCGACGCCCGTGTCGTGACCATCTACGAGGGCACCTCCGAGGTCCAGCGCATGGTCATCGCCAGGGCCCTCGCCGAGCGCGCCAAGGGTCTCTAGCCCGAGCCCGCATCAGTGGCATCCGGCTTCGCCTTCAGCTCCGCCGTGACAGGGTGGCAGTGGCAGTGGCAGTGGCAGTGGCAGTGGCAGTGGCAGTGGCAGTGGCAGTGGCAGTGGCAGTGGCAGTGAACAGTACGTCACCCGGGACCCGAGTCAAGACCGGATCGCTCCCGATCCCGATCCTGATGGACCGTAGCGGAACCGGAGTTCGCCCCCCGGTCCGACATGCCCTGGATCCCCGTGACATCAATCGCTTCCGGCGGGCGTGCCGGGTACGGCATTGTGCAGCATCACGTTGCCGACTCAAGCGCGTTGCACACAATGCCGATACCGGGCCACCCACGCTCGGCTGGCGAGCGAGTCAGACCGAGATCGCGGAGCGAGGTCGGCACTGATCGCAGCCAGGCGAGGGTGGGACGCCGCGCGCAAAGCGCGCGAGCAACCCCGAGTCCGAGCGTTGAACAACGTGCAGACGTCCCGGTCTGCAGGCAGGCCGCCGGCGCCCGATCAGCGCGGCCGCAGCTTCTCTGATCTCCTTTGAGCGCCGCGCTGATCGGGGGACGCTGGGTCGCTTTCGCCGTCAGGCGGAGGCGGCCCAGAAGGACGGTGTTCCGGGATCGACAGCATCACCTGAATCACCACCTGGGCCCCGCTCAGTGCTCGTCGATCACCGGCGGCACCTCGATCCGATCCTCTGCGCTGATCGAGCGTCGATACTCATCGATGGAAGGGCCGACGAACTTGTCGACGTAGGGGCTGAGCATGAGCCGGACGAGCGAGCCGTAGCTCGGGCGGAACGAGATCGTGTCGCCGACCGTGAGCCCCGCCGGGTTGTCGCCGACGTTCACCACCGCGACATCGCTGCTCGCCCCGGTCAACTGGTAGCGCGGATCGAGCGGTGTCAGACCGCGCACCTCCGTGTCGAGCTGGCCGACCGTGATCACCGCCCGATAGCCGCGCTGCCCGGGTTGGAGCTCGACGTCGTCGAAGGTCTCGAATGGCGTCATCGAACCGGTCTCCCCGACAGGAACGAGCCCTTTCTCGCGCACCTCGACCACCTCGACCTCGAGCGTGATGGCGTCGTCGCGCAGGCCGTCCAGGGTCCCGCCGTGGACCAGGTCCGTGCCGAGGAACACGGCCTCGCCGATCCGGTAGTGGTTGACGGCGGCCGGCACCTCGCCGTCGAGCATCATCGGCAGCAGGATGCTGGCGCCGGCCGAGATGAGCGGCAGACGACGGCTGAACTTGAGCTCGAGCAGCTCGTGGTACAGCACCAGCTGGTCGAGCTGATCGACACTCGGGACGACGCCCGACAGGCATCCCAGATTGGCGCCGATGCCGATGACCTCGACGTTGTCGAAGTCGAACGCGCGTGCACAGAAGTCGATCAGCGATCCCGGCAGCACGCCCTCGCGGAGGTCGCCGAGCTCGAGCATCACCACCGTGCGGTGGATCGTGTCGCGGCGTCGGGCCTCGGCGTCGAGCGCTTCGATCGCCCGGATCTCCGACGTCAGGCTGACGTCAGCGAGCTCGACGATGTCGGCCACGGCCGTCAGATGCGGCGGCCGCAGGTACCAGGCCTCGAAGTCGTCGGTGACACTTCGGATCGCCTTCAGATTCGTGAGCCGCGAGTCGGCCATCGATTTCACACCGAGACGCTGGAGCGCGTCGAGCGTGTCGAGGTGGCCGCACAGCACTTTGGTGACGAGGGTCCACGACGCACCCCGCTCGGCGAGCCAGCCGTCAATGGTCCGGATGTTGTGCTGCAACGCCGAAAGGTCGATCGTGACGCGGTTCATCGCGGCTCAGCTGTCGTCGCGCGTGTAGCGCATCTCGGCGTACTTCGTGGTGAAGCCCAGGCGCTCATACAGCCGTTTCGCCGGGTTGTCGTACTCGACGTGCAGTTTGACGTCCCCGTCGCACTCGTCGATCGATCGTTTGATGAGCCGTCCGCCGACACCGCGGCCGCGGGAGGCGGGATCGACCGAAACGAACAGCAGGATGTTCTCCGGCACATAGCCGGACATCCCGGTGTCGAGCATGAGCAGGGCGCCGAGTAGCTGCTCGTCGTCGTGCGCCAGCATCAGGAATCCTCCGGATCCCTTGCCGGGCACGAGGCCGTAGTCGAGCGCCGACTGCACGTCGTCCAGCGTGTCGTGGTACGGCTTCATGGTTTCGTGGAGGAACTCGGCGACCGTGTCACGGGGAGCCCAGTCGGGAAACCCGTCGTGGCTCGTGACCTTGGTAAACGCCAGTGGGTCGTCGTCGGATTGTGTCATCGGACGCGCTCCTTTATGCTCGCGGATCATGTCGGTGAGTGGTATCGGACGGCGAGGGTCAGCCTCTGACTATAACGCATGCGGCCAACCGGCCGACGCGCCGGCCGATGCCGCTGAGGGCGATTCCGATGCGGACCCTGAACCGCGATGAGCGCGAGTCCCTGACCCAGCTCCGCCGCGAGCTGCACCGTCTGGCCGAGCCGTCGGGTGCGGAGCGGGCGACCGCTGCACGCATTGTCGACGAGCTGACCTCCCTCGGACCCGACTCGATCGTCGAGGGTCTCGGCGGGCACGGTGTGGCGGCCGAGCTCCGCGCCGACGAGGACGGCCGGACGGTCCTGATTCGGGCCGACCTGGACGCCCTGCCGATCGCCGAGACGATCCCCCTCGAACATGCCTCTGCAAGCGCGAACGTCGCTCACAAGTGTGGCCACGATGGGCACATGGCCATCGTTCTCGGCGTCGCGCGGCGGTTCGCCGCCAACCGTCCTGCCCGCGGACGGCTGGTCGTGCTCTTTCAACCCGCGGAAGAGACCGGCGAAGGCGCGGCGTCGGTCATCGCCGATCCCGCGTTCGAGACCCTCAGGCCCGACATCGCCCTCGCCGTCCACAACCTCCCGGGCTTCGAGCTCGGCGGGGTCGTCGTCCGCTCCGGGCCTTTCGCCTGTTCATCGCGCGGCCTGACCGTCGATGTCGATGGTGCGACCTCGCACGCGGCGGAGCCCGACAAAGGTCGCAGCCCGGCACTCGCGGTGGCGCAGATCATCGAGGCCTGGACGGCGGCACGCCAGCTCTTCACCGGCCTCGGGGAGTCGGTCCAGGCGACGGTGATCCACGCGAGCGTCGGCCGGCGGGCGTTCGGCACATCGCCCGGCACCGGGTGCGTGATGGCCACCCTGCGCGCCACGAGCGACCGCGCGATCGACCGGCTGGAAGCCAGACTCCGCGTCGCCGCGCAGAGGATCGCCGACGCGTACGAGCTGTCGACGTCCTTCGGCCGGCACGAGATCTTCCCGGCCACTGTCAACCACCCCGATGTCGTCCGAGTCGTCACCGAGGCGGCGCGGGCGCTCGAAATGGAGACGATCGAACCGGTCGGCCCGTTCGCGTGGTCCGAGGACTTCGGCCACTTCAGCGGCCTCTGTCCAGCGGCCCTGATCGGGTTGGGGGCCGGCCTCGAGACGCCGGCGCTCCACCACCCGACCTACGACTTCCCGGATCCGCTCATCGCGCACGGCGTCGCGCTGCTCGAAGCGACGATCCGGCATTGGCTCGGAACCAATGGCTGATCGGTCGATCGCCATCCACGGCTCGTGGATCGAGCTCAGCGACTCGGCGCTGCGCAGCAACCTGCGCTTCCTCCGCCGATTGCTCGGGCGCGGCACCGCTTTCGTGTCGG
The DNA here is from genome assembly GCA_050115855.1 of Holophagae bacterium. Classification (GTDB taxonomy): domain Bacteria; phylum Acidobacteriota; class Thermoanaerobaculia; order Thermoanaerobaculales; family Sulfomarinibacteraceae; genus JAHECW01. The sequence continues at coordinate 208 of JASFPU010000147.1, read as the reverse complement.
TCGTCAAGGGCAACGCGTACGGCCACGGCATCGAGACCTTCGTGCCGATGGCTGAGCGCGCTGGAGTCCGACGGTTCGCCGCGTTCGGCGCCGCCGAAGGTGCGCGGATCCTCGGCTGCTGCCGCGCGGACTCCGAGATCATGATCATGGGTGATCTGGCCGACGAGGCGGTGTCGTGGGCCGTCGAGCAGGGTGTCTCGTTCTGGAT
>JASFPU010000146.1:0-7292 GCA_050115855.1 Holophagae bacterium | reverse complement strand
GTCGTCCGCCGTCACCGACTCGATCTCGTTGTGATCGAGGGTTCTCCGGTAGCCGATCACCGCGACCGCGATCACGAAGCCGGCGATCAGCACCGTCGTCAGGTGGCGGACCCACACACGGAGGGCGGCGCCGGTCATCGCAGTCGGCCTTCGAGGCGCGCGCGGGGTCGGGTCATGGGCAGCATGGCACCGTTGCGGGTGACCGCTCAGCGATCGGTGACCTTGCCCATCGCCCGGTACTTCTTGTAGCGACGCGCGCGAAGCGTATCCGGCTTGAGCCGACGGAGCTGCTTGAGATGGCGCCGGATCGCCGTTTGTACGGTGTCCGCCATCGCGGTCGGGTCCATCTGTGCTCCACCCTCGGGTTCGGGCAGGATCTCATCGATGATGCCAAGCTCCTTGAGGTCGCGCGCCGTCAGGCGGAGCGCCTCCGCCGCGTCCTCGGCACGCGCCTGGTCCTTCCACAAAATCGCGGCGCAGCCTTCGGGCGAGATCACCGAGTAGATGGCGTGTTCGAGCATCAGGATGCGGTCTCCCACGCCGAGACCGAGCGCTCCGCCGGATCCGCCCTCACCGGTCACCACGACGACGATCGGAACCGGTAGGTCCGCCATCTCCCGGAGGTTGAACGCGATCGCCTCGGCCTGGCCGCGCTCCTCGGCGTCGATCCCAGGGTAGGCACCCGGGGTGTCGATGAAGGAGATCACCGGTCTCCGGAAGCGCGCCGCGAGCTCCATGATGCGCAGCGCCTTGCGGTAGCCCTCGGGCCGCGGCATGCCGAAGTTGCGGTGCAGCTTGTCCGCCGTGTCGCGGCCTTTCTGGTGGCCGATGACCGCGACCGGATCACCGTCGAAGAGCGCGAAACCGGTCACGACCGCCGGGTCGTCGGCGAATCGGCGGTCGCCGTGCAGCTCGGTGAACTCGGTGAAGATCGACGCCACGTAGTCCAGGGTGTACGGCCGGTCCGGATGCCGCGCCACCTGGCAGCGTTGGTAGGGCGTCAACTTCGAGAAGACGTCTTCGATCGTGGCGGCGAGCGCCCGTCGCGCCTTGACGAGGGCTGGACCGGGCTTGCCCGCGCCGGCGGCGAGCTCGAGATCGCGCACCTGCGAGCGCAGGTTTTCGATCGGCTCGAGAAAGGGCAGGGTGGGCGCAGCCATCAACGGACTCTACCAGAGGCCGAAAGAACCGGTCAATTCGGCTCGACACCCCTCCCGTGGGTGCCGACACGAAGCTCGGCCAGCTCTCGGATCACTCCCCCACCCCGCTCGACGGTCCTCGTCACGGTGTCGAGTCGGGAATCACCAGCGGCGGCAGGTAGTCGTCCGGCGCATCGAAGCCGAGCAGCACGAGGATCGTCGATGCGATGTTGCCGAGACCGGGGTGGTCGACCGCGGGGTTGGGCGCGAAGCGGTCGGCGTCGACACCGGTGAGGAGCCACGGCACGGGCGACAGGGTGTGGCTCGTTTTGGCCACCAGCTCACCGTCCGGACCGCGTTTGACCTGGCCGGTGGCTGGGTCGACCTCGGCCATCATGTCGAGGTTGCCGTGGTCGGCGGTCACGATCATGGTGCCACCGACGTCGCCGACCGCCGAGTGCAGCCTTCCGACGCACTCGTCGACCACCTCCATGGCGCTGACCGCGGCGTCGAGAACACCGGTGTGGCCGACCATGTCGCCGTTGGCGAAGTTGACTCTGAGAAAGCGGTACGCCCGGCCGTCGAGCGCGTCCAGCACGACCTGGCAGACCTCGCGCGCCTTCATGGCCGGCGCCTGGTCGAACGACACGCGATCGCTCTGGACCTCGATCCAATCCTCGAGATCCGGGTCGAACTTCTCCGAGTTGTTGCCGTTCCAGAAGTAGGTCACGTGGCCGAACTTCTGGGTCTCGGCCGTCGCCAGCTGAGCGACGCCGTTGTGCACCAGGTACTCGGACACCGTCCGGTCGATCGCCGGTGGTTCGACCAGGTAGCGCGGCGGGATCCCGAGGTCGCCGTCGTACTCCATCATGCCGGCGTAGTGGATGTCCGGTCGCCGCACCCGGTCGAAGTACCGAAAATCGTCGTCGGTGAAGGCGCGGGAAATCTCGATCGCGCGATCGCCACGGAAGTTGAAGAAGACCACCGCGTCGCCATCCTCGACGGTGCCGATCGGATGCCCGTCGGCGTCCTGGATGACGAACGGCGGCAGGTCCTGATCGATGACGCCCGGGTTTTCCGAACGCAGGGTCTCGATCGCCTCCTGTGCCGACCGGAAGCCTCGGGCGCGACCGAGCACGTGGGTCTCCCATCCCCGGCGGACCATGTCCCAGTCGGCGTTGTACCGATCCATGGTGATCGCCATCCGGCCGCCGCCCGAGGCGATGGCCGCATCGCAGCCGTCGGCGCGAAGCTCACCGAGCACGCCCTCGAGCCGCTTGACGTAGAGGTGGTAGGTGACCGGATCGACGTCTCGGCCGTCGGCGAGCGCGTGCACCCGAACCCGCGCGACGCCGTCGACGGCGAGCCGGCGGAGCATCGCCTCGAGGTGGTCGATGTGGCTGTGAACGTTGCCGTCGGACAGCAGCCCAATGAGGTGGAAGGTCGATCCGGAGCCGGCGACGTGGCGGACCAGGTCGCGCCAGGTGTCCCCTGCGAACAGCGCACCGCTGGTGATCGCATCGCTGACCAACTTGGCGCCCTGGGCGAAGACGCGGCCCGCTCCCATCGCGTTGTGGCCGACCTCGGAGTTGCCCATGTCGCCGTCGTTCGGCATGCCGACCGCGGTGCCGTGGGCGGCGAGCTCGAGGCGGACCGGTGCCGTGGACATCAAGCGATCGAGGTTTGGTGTTTCAGCGAGGTCGAAGGCGTTCGCCGGGTAGCCCTCCGATCGGCCGCGGTACAGGCCGACACCGTCGAGAATCACGAGCAGGAGCGGTCCCTGAATTCCCCCGAAGCGCGGGTTGGGACGGAGTGTGAAATCGATCATCGGCGTCCAGCCTCCAGTCACGGTCGGCGGCGCGGCCACCGGATCCGTTCACAACGAGAATCACCTGTCGGTAACCTGGTGGACGCCCGGGCTCATTCCTCGGCGGTCATCTGCGTCGCGTGCAGGAGAACGACTGTCACGTTGTCGTTGCCGCCGCGATCGTTGGCGGCGTCGATGAGCTGTTGCGTCCGCTGCTCGATCGACCCGTCCTCGGCGACGATCTGCGAGATCTCCTCGTCGGTCAGCATCGAGTTGAGACCGTCCGAGCACAGGATGTACACGTCGCCGTTCCGCAGCTCGGTCTCCAGCGTGTCGACACGAGGCTGAGAGCTGCCGCCCAGCGCCTGGGTCACGACGTTTTTCAGCGGGTGCGTTCGGGCCGCCTCTTCGGTGAGAAAGCCCGCGGCGACCTGCTCGTGGACCCAGGAGTGGTCCTGGGTCAGGGTTTCGAGTCGGTTGTGCCGCCACCGGTAGGCCCGGCTGTCGCCGACATGACAGATCACGAGGGTCCGGCTCGCCGCCGGGTGGATCGCGGCGACGACGGTGGTGCCCATTCCCTTCAGGTTCTCGTTGCCGCTGACCGCATTGGTCACCCGATCGTGACCGGACAGAATGGCGTCGATCAGGTGATTGGCCGTCTCGCTCCGGTCGCGATCCCAGTGCTCCGGCCAGGTCTTGTCGTTCCGGTCGGTCTGGTCACCGAGCGCGTTGAGGATCTCGTCCGCGGCCAGACGCGACGCGACCTCACCGGCGGCGTGACCGCCCATCCCGTCGGCGACCAGATACAACCCGAGCTTTTCGTCGATCAGAAATACGTCCTCGTTGAGCTGCCGCTTGCGACCGACGTCGGTGGCGCCGGCCGCGTCCAGCCGGTAGCCGACCACGCGATTCGGGTTGATCGCCACGATTCGTCAGCCCTTCCGCCGGAGGCGTCCGAAGAAGCCCTCACCGGTCGACGACGGCTCGTCGTCATCGCACTGGGCGAGGACCTTGGTTGCCTTGGCGTTGGTCGGATCGAAGCCGAGAGCCTCCTCCGCGAGACGTTTCGCGCGAGCCTTCATGCCGACAGACAGCGCCAGCGCCGCAGCTTCGGACAGCATGATGGCGTTGCCGGGTTCGAGCTGGACGGCGCGCTCGAGGTGGCGGAGAGCGTCCTTCGAACGGTCGCCGACCTTCGCCATCGCGATCCCCATGAAGTAGTGAGCGCGTGAGCAGTTGTCATCGTGGTCGAGCGCCGACTTGAGCTCGTCCAGCGCGTCCGCGAGACGTCCCTCTCGCATGGTCTGAGCGCCCTTTGCGGCGAGCTTGCGGGCGATCTCTCTCGGATCCATGGCCGCCCCCGAACCGCCGGGCTGCCCCTGGGCGAGCTCCTCGTCGTACTTCTTCCGGCTGTCCGGGCGGCGCAGGACGTTGAACGCCTCGGTGATCGCCTGGAAACGCTCCTCGGCCTGCTCACGGTTCTCTCCGACGTGCCGATCCGGATGGTGCTTGAGCGTCAGCTCACGAAAGGCGGCACGAATTTGCGCGTCGCTGGCATCCGCTTCGACACCGAGAATATCGTACAGATTGTAGGTCTTCGCCATCACTTACTCACGGAAATTTCGCGGCCACACCCGCTTAGAATTTACTATCACAGTCATCGTACCAAAGCAACGTGAAGCGGCTGCAACACGTTGTCCCATTTGGAGATTCCAAGGCCATCCTGGTGCATTCATCGCCGCCTGCTGGCGAAATTCTGTGCCGTTCGACGCAGCACCGGGTTGATATTCCGACTGGTGGCGAGCCGTTTCAGATCACGAATATTGAGTCGATTCACCAGTCGAATGCCGAGCTCGACGGGGGTTTTCGGATTCGCCACCAGCTGCCAGACGACCTGGTACCGGCGCATCCAACGGGGGTTGCGATTGATCACTCTGAGCACCTCGGCGTCGACCGTCCGCAGGCCCGCGAACCGCTCGACCTCGGCATCGCTCAGCTTGGGGCTGCCGAGCACGGCCCGGACCACCAGCCGGTTGCGCGAGTTGATCAGGATCGCACGTTCCTCTCGATTTCCCTTCAGTGCACACAGCACCTTTTCTTTGATGTTCATCTTCGTCAGACGGGCGAAGGTCGACTGCTGCCCGCCAGCCTTGTCGACCGCATCCCGTACACCTGGGTCGTCGCTCGTAAGGTACGGCAATCGGTCGAGCTCCGGAATGTGCGCGCCGATCTGCTTGAGCGCGAAGAGGGCGTCGTCGATGGTCGGCGCCTCCTGGGAATCGACGTTCTGCTCGGCGGCGATCGCCTTCTCGATGAACTCGGTCTCGAACTCGTGCACCCGCCGCAGGATCGACTCGGTGACCCGCGCGTTGTCGCGCAGGTCCTCGAGGACCTCGAGACAACCAAAGATCCGGACCTGATTGGTGATGATGATGTCCTGCACCGTCGGGTCGCCGTTCTTGGCCAGGACACGGAGCGTCTTGTCCGACACGTTCGGGTGGCGCGAGACCTCGACCCACAACGCGTCTTCGTCGCGCAGTCGGATCAGGAGATCGAGCACCATCGGCTCGAGATCGTAGGACGACACCCAGTCAACGAGATCGTCGGGCTCCGCCTCCTTGACCGATGCGGCCGCGATGTCGGCGAGCTCCTGATCCGGATCGGTCGACAGCATGACCTGGAGTCGGAGCAGATCCTCGCGGGAGACCGGCAGCAGCCCCTGAGCCGCGAACAAGCGGACCTGACGCGGCACCTGACCGGCGAGAATCCCCTCGAGGAGATCCTCGGTGCTTTCGAATCGGGACATCAGCCTTCGAACCCGCGCGGATCGAGTGGTACGAAGCCTCGGTCGGAGACCTCGGTGTGAATCACCTGCCCGGGCAGTCCGAGATCCCGGTAAGTGCGTCCATCCACCGTGACTTGGACGGCGCCGGCGTTGCCCACCGTCAGCTTGACCGGACCCGTGAGCTCGAGAGCCACCGCCTGACCACCCGTGAGCAGCCGCTCGCCCGTCATCCCATCGCGGTCGCGGAAGTGGATCCAGCACTCCTCTCCCGGCTCCACCTCGACCGTCATTCGCACCAGCGTGCCGGTCGCGGTCGCGGTGTCGGCGGTGACCGGCGATGGCGCACGGGTTGGAAGCCGAACCGGATCGGTTTCACCCGAGTCGAGAGTCGATCGCGCGCCCGACCGCCTCGGATCCGGCGCCAGGCCCTGACCGGGAGGGGTCGAACCGCGCAGGATCACCGCTGCCGCGACGAGCAGGATCACCACGCCGGTCGCGATCGGGATCCAAAAGCGCCAGCGGATCGACCAGCCGAGGTCATTCGGCTCGACGTCGAGGTGGACGTGGCTGCCGGACTTTCGGGTGTGCTCGTCCCAGGCCTCGTCGAACGACGCGAGCAACGGCTGTTCGTCGACGCCGACGGTCCGCGCGTACTGACCGACGAAGCTCCGGGCGAACACCCGCTCGGGCAGGACCGCGAAGTCACCACGCTCCAGCGCGTCGAGAATCCGGGTCGAGATCTTGGTCTCGGCCACGATGTCTTCGACCGCCAGACCTGCGCCCTCCCTGGTTCGACGGAGCTGCTCCCCGAAACCGGCGGGATGCACCGGATCGCCTTGGTTCCGACTCACCACTCACAGATCGTATCACTAATGCGGCGATCCGACGGAACGCCGCTCACCACCGTGCCGAGCGTCGGGCCCGCGACGCGCTGGACGACCTGACCTCGCCGGTTTCCCGGTCGCGGTCGAGCAATGCATGTGCGGCGGATCGCAGCGCGTCGGGGACATCCTCCCGGCCGGCGATGCGACGGCGATCCCGGCGTGGCAGCTGGACCAGGATCGCCAGTGCCAGCGGCAGCGGGCAGCGCGGGCTCTCGGCGATGGCGCAGCGGACCGTATACGCCCCGCCCCACCGGTGGTGGCGGGCGACGACGGGCAGGTACCCGTCCGGCGGGTCGCCGGTCTTGATCAGCACGACCAGGTCGTTTTCGACCAGCCGCGGGTTGTCGAGCAGAGCGATCAGCACCTTGTCGTCGGCGCCGCTCATCAGCGCGGGGAACAGCGCCCGGTGAGCCCGCCGCGCCATGGCGATCTTCTCGCCAAGGGTCATCGAGGGCACCTGCTGGATCAGCTTCCTTTCGGCCTGTCTGCGGACCAGCGGCGGCGTGCGCGGGGTCTGTGCCACGGCGAGTAGCGAGGTCCAGGGCAGCGAGCCGAGCAGGTTCAACACCTGGGCGTTGTTCAGCCCCGGGAAGCCCGCGAGCGTCTCGCGCACCGCCCGTGTCGCGAGGCGTTGCCGGTCGGCGGCAACGAGCTCGGCGATCTGCGGAGTGCAGAAC